>NZ_LGQY01000015.1:0-42593 GCF_003116065.1 Azospirillum sp. TSO5
GGGTCGGGTGGGGGGGCGGGCGGGGGACCGGGTGGGCTTGCTCATGCTGGAACCGTGAGGGATGTGGGCATGATAGGTAAGCGGACGGTTATGTGAAGTTCTTATAGTTTGGATTTAATCACAACCAGGAACCGCGCACACTCTCCGGCGACAGCGCCCCTAACGGATGCGGGAGAACAGCGGATGGCACCCCTGGACAGCGATCAAACCCAGTCCCTCGGCCAGTCTTTCGACAAGGCCGCCGGACTGACGCGCGAGGAACTTGACGCCCATTGGATGCCGTTCAGCGGCAACCGCCAGTTCAAGAACAACCCCCGCATGATCGTGAAGGCGGAGGGGACCTGGTACTGGGATGCCGAAGGCCGCAAGATTTACGACAGCCTGTCCGGCCTGTGGTGCAGCGGCGCCGGCCACTGCCGCCGCGAGATCTCCGAGGCGGTCGCCCGCCAGATCGCCGAACTGGATTACAGCCCCGCCTTCCAGCACGGCCATCCGGCCGCCTTCAAGCTGGCGCACAAGCTGGCGTCGATGACCCCGGCCGGCCTCGACCATGTCTTCTTCGTCGGTTCCGGCTCCGAAGCGGCCGACACCTCGCTGAAGATGGCGCGGGCCTATTGGCGGATGAAGGGCCAGCCGACCAAGACCAAGCTGATCGGCCGGTCCAAGGGCTATCACGGCGTCAATTTCGGCGGCACCAGCCTGGGCGGCATCGGCGGCAACCGCAAGCTGTTCGGCACCGGCGTCGACGCCGACCATCTGCCCCACACCCTGCTGCCGCAGAACCTGTTCGTGAAGGGCATGCCGGAGGAAGGCGCCTTCCTGGCCGACGCGCTGGAGGAACTGGTGGCGCTGCACGACGCCTCCAACATCGCCGCCGTGATCGTCGAGCCGCTGGCCGGCTCGGCCGGGGTGCTGCCGCCGCCGAAGGGCTACCTGCAGCGGCTGCGCGAAATCTGCGACAAGCATTCCATCCTGCTGATTTTCGACGAGGTCATCACCGGCTTCGGCCGCATGGGCGCCCCCTTCGGCGCCGACGCCTTCGGCGTGGTCCCGGACATCATGAACGTCGCCAAGGGCCTGACCAACGGCGCCGTTCCGATGGGGGCTGTCGTGGCGAAGCACGACATCTACCAGGCCTTCATGGACAATGGCGGGCCGGAATACATGGTGGAGTTCCCGCACGGCTACACCTATTCCGCCCATCCGGTCGCCTGCGCCGCCGGTCTGGCCGCGCTCGACATCTTCGAGCGGGAGAAGCTGTGGGAAAAGGCCGCAGCGCTGGCGCCGCATTTCGAGAACCTGATCCATGGGCTGAAGGGGCTGAAGAACGTCGCCGACATCCGCAACTACGGCCTGACGGGCGCCGTCACCATCGCCCCGCTTCCGGGCGAGCCGGCCCGCCGGCCCTACGAGATCGGCGAGAAGTGCTGGAAAGCCGGCTATTACGTCCGCTTCGGCGGCGACACGCTCCAGTTCGGCCCGCATTTCTACAGCGAACCGGCCGACCTCGACCGCCTGTTCGACGTCGTCGCCGACGCCATCCAGGCAACGGCGTAAGGCCGACACGGGCAAAGCCCCCTCCCTCCCACGGCTCCGCCGCGGGCCCCTCCCTCCCCCGCTTCGCGGGAGAGGGGAAGATTTGCGATATGGCGGCAGTCCCCTCCACCGCTGAAAGCGGGGGACGGTTAGGGAGGGGGCATCCGCAGCACGCAGCGCCAAAACTCTCCATAGGATTCCACCATGACCACCGTTGCCCACCTGATCGGCGGCAAGACTGACGCGCCCGCCGGCACCCGCACCGCCGACATCGTCAATCCCGCCACCGGTGACGTGGCAGGACAGGTCGCCTTGGCATCCCGTGCCACGGTGGAAGAGGCCATCGCCGCCGCCGAGGCCGCCTTCCCGGCCTGGCGTGCCACGCCGCCGGCCAAGCGCGCCCGCGTCATGTACCGCTTCAAGCAGCTGCTGGAAGACAACGCCGAGCGCATCTGCGCCCTCATCACGGCGGAGCACGGCAAGGTCCTGGACGACGCCTTCGGCGAGCTGACCCGCGGCATCGAGAATGTCGAATATGCCTGCGGCGTACCCGAACTGCTGAAGGGCGAGTTCTCCAAGAATGTCGGGCCGGCCATCGACAGCTGGTCGGAATTCCAGCCGCTGGGCGTCGTCGCCGGCATCACGCCGTTCAATTTCCCGGCGATGGTCCCGCTGTGGATGTACCCGATCGCCATCGCCTGCGGGAACACCTTCGTCCTGAAGCCGTCGGAGCGCGACCCCAGCTCCGCCCTCTACATCGCCCAGCTGGCGCTGGAGGCGGGCCTGCCGCCGGGCGTGCTGAACGTCGTCAACGGCGACAAGGAGGCGGTGGACACGCTGCTGACCGACCCGCGGGTGCAGGGCGTCAGCTTCGTCGGCTCCACCCCGATCGCCGAGTATGTCTATTCGACCGCCAGCGCCCATGGAAAGCGGGTGCAGGCACTGGGCGGGGCCAAGAACCACGCCATCGTCATGCCCGACGCCGATCTGGACAACGCCGTCAACGCGCTGATGGGCGCAGCCTATGGCTCCTGCGGCGAGCGCTGCATGGCGATCTCCGTCGTCGTCGCGGTTGGCGACGAGGTGGCCGACCGGCTGAAGGACAAGCTGTCAGTGGCGCTGCGCGACCTGAAGGTCGGCGCCGGCACCTCGGCCGGCTGCGAGATGGGGCCGCTGGTCACCCGGGCGCATTTCGAGAAGGTGAAGGCCTATGTCGACCAGGGCGTCGCAGAGGGCGCGGAGCTGGTGGTGGACGGCCGCGGGCTGGTGGTGCCGGGGCACGAGAACGGCAATTTCCTGGGCGGTTGCTTGTTCGACCGCGTCACCCCGGAGATGACCATCTACCGGGAGGAGATCTTCGGCCCGGTGCTGTGCCTCGTCCGGGTGAAGTCGATGCAGGAGGGCATGGACCTGATCGACGCCCACGAATACGGCAATGGCACCTGCCTGTTCACCCGCGACGGCGAGGCCGCCCGCTATTTCGGCGACATGATCAAGGTCGGCATGGTCGGCATCAACGTGCCGCTGCCGGTCCCGGTCGCCTACCACAGCTTCGGCGGTTGGAAGCGGTCGCTGTTCGGCGATCTGTCGGCCTATGGTCCGGACGGCGTGCGCTTCTACACCCGCCGCAAGACCATCACCCAACGCTGGCCGACCGGCGGGATCCGCGAAGGCGCCCAGTTCGCCTTCCCCTCCATGAAGTAAAAATCGCCCTCCGTCGAGACGCCGGTGCCGAGGAAGGCACCGGCGTCGGCGTGTTTTTGTGTGTCCCTAACGGTGAGTTCCGGTTTGCGGCTCCAGGTGGAGATCGTCACCCGGCTTGGCATGTGCCGAAGTCCTTGCCGTCTCGGCCAACAGCTTGGCTGTCGCCACGGCGAGTTGGTGCTGCGTGTATGGCTTGGCAAGCCGCGGCAGATCGGCGACGACGCCCTCCGGCAGGTCGGCATATCCCGTCGCCAGCAGCACCGGCAGGTCCGGAGCCATGGTACGGGCCGCCTGGGCAAGCTCGACGCCGGTCATGCCGGGCATCGCATAGTCCGTCAGCAGCAGGTCGACCGCCTGCCCGCTGCGCAGAAGCTCCAGTGCCTCGACACCCGATCCCGCTTCAAGGACCGTGTGTCCGAGGTCGGCCAGCATATCGACGGTGCTCATGGCGATCAGCGCGTCATCGTCGACCACCAGAACCACGGCGGGAGACACGTCGGCCGCCGGGGCCGGCGGCAACTCGGCCGCCTGGGCCGGTGTCGTCGCCTTCGGCAGCCACAGCTCAACGAGGGCCCCCTGGCCCGGTACGCTCGACAGCCGGAAGGCACCGCCGGACTGCACCGCCAAGCCGTGGACCATCGACAACCCCAGCCCGGTGCCTTTGCCGATGCCCTTGGTCGAGAAGAACGGCTCGATCGCCCGAGCAAGCGTTCCCTCATCCATCCCTGTGCCGGTGTCCCGCACGCTCACATACGGGTAGGACCCGGGCGGCAGTCCAGACGCGACGGGGACCGGCGCCTCGTCCACCGTCACGGTGAGCGTGCCGCCGTCGGGCATGGCATCGCGGGCATTCACGGCGAGATTCAGGATCGCCAGCTCGAGCTGGTTGGGATCGATCAGCGCCGGCGCCGTCGCAGGACGGGCGTCGATGCGGGTGACGACGCGCGGGCCGACCGAACGCTCCAGCAGTGTTTTCATGCCGTCCAGCAACCCGGCAAGGTCCACCGCCTGCGGCTGCAGATCCTGGCGTCGGGCGAAAGCCAGAAGCCTTTGGGTCAGTATCGCTCCGCGTTGGGCTCCCTGCATGGCGCCGTCGAAAAGGCGCTCCGTCGTCGGGTCGGCGGGAAGGCGTTTGCGCAGAAGCTCCAGATTGCCGAGAACCGCCATCAGCAGATTGTTGAAGTCGTGCGCGACACCGCCGGTAAGCTGGCCGAGGGTCTCCAGCTTCTGCGTCTGGCGCAGTTGCTCTTCGGCGCGTTCGCGGTCGCGGATCTCGTCGCGCAGTTGGTCGAGCGTCGCCGCCAATTCCCGGGTGCGTTCCTGCACCTTGGATTCCAGCGTCTCGGTCAGGCGTTGAAGCGCCTCCTGCGCCGTCTTCTGGTCGGTGATGTCGACAATGACGGCGAGCGCTCCGGCTGCCTTGCCGGTGGAATCCCGCACAGGCAAGCCACTGACACGGGTCCAGACCGGCTGACCGCCGGCGGGACGATGGATGAACTCGATGCCGGTGACGGTCTCGCCGCGCAGCGCACGCGCTCCGGGATAGCAATCGCCTGACAGACGGTGGCCATTCGCGTCGTAGGCGATCCAACTCTCCTCACCTCCCGGCTCCCGGGAGGGAATGACACTGTTCGGAAGAAAGCTCCGGAAGGCCGGGTTGGACAATATGGTCCGGCCGTTCCGGTCCATCAGGTTCACCCCCACCGGCAGGTGCTCCACCAGTGTTTCGAAGCGTGCCCGTTCGTCGGCGAGATCCGCCAGCAGACGCTCGCGCTCTACCAGCCTCGCCCTCGCCTCATACTGCCTGCGCCGGCCGCGCAGGCAGGTCCGTACGACGCTGATCAGGGTGGTCGGGTGGAAGGGGCGCTCCACGAAGGTGACGTTGCCGAGCAGTTCGGTCAGGCGCGCGGCCTCCGGCGTGCGCTCGGCGCCGTCGCCCCGCAGGGTGAGCAGAATGGCGGGAAGGTCCGACCATGGCGGCTGCGCGGCGATCCAGGCGACAAGCCCCTGGAGATCGGCGGTGCGAACCGCCTCCTCCGCCAGGATGAGCAATCCGGCCCCCTCCTCCAGCGCCGTGCAAAGCGCCGGCAGGTCGGGGCAGGCGTGCGCGGCGATCCCGACTTCGCCCAGCAAGGCGGACGCGACGGTGGCATCCCGACCATGCGGCGCCAGGATCAGCGCGCGCTCCGTGGTGACAGCCTCGCTCAAGCCGGATCGTCCTTAAGCAGAGGTCCGCCCTGGCCGATATAGACCGGCACGCCGCGCAGCACCCCCTGGAACGCGTCCAGCGGCGGCCCCATGCTGATGCCCCTCTCGGTGACCCGGTACTCGCGGATGGTGTCCTCATGCGGACCGGCGCGCTTCTTGATCACCGAGATCGCCCGGCGGACGCGGCCCAGCGCCTCGAAATAGCGCAGGAGTACGACGGTATCGGCCAGATAGGTGACGTCGACCGGCGCCTGCATGTCACCGATCAGGCCATGCTGCGCGATGGTGAGGAAGGTCGTCACACCCTGACGGTTCAGGTACAGCAGCAATTCGTGAAGATGCAGAACCAGAAGCTGTTCTTCCGGCATGGCCGCCTGATAACCGTTGAGGCTGTCGATCACCACGGTGCGGATCTGGTGGTCGTCGACGCAGGCACGGACCCGGTGGGTGAACTCGCCGGGCGCCAGTTCCGCCGCATCCACCTGCTCGATGACCAGGCTGCCGCGATCCCGCAAGGCTTCAAGATCGAAGCCCATCTCCCTGGTTCGGGCGAACAGCAGGCCAAGCTCCTCATCGAAGACGAACAACGCGGCCCGCTCTCCCCGTGCGACGGCGGCCACCGTGAACTGAAGCGCCAGCAGCGACTTTCCGGTCCCGGCCGGTCCGATGATCAGGGCGCTCGACCCGCGCTCCATGCCGCCGCCCAGCAGCGTGTCGAGTTCGGCGATGCCGCTGGCCAGCCGTTCTCCGGCGAAGCCGGTCCGATGTTCGGCAGCGACCAGCCGGGGGAACACCTGGAAACCGCCAGTGGTGATCGTACAGTCGTGGTAGCCGCCGCGATATGCCTGCCCACGGTACTTGAGCACACGCAAGCGCCGCCGCTCCGCGCCATAGGCCGGCGTCAGCATCTCCAGGCGGATCACGCCGTGCGCGATGCTGTGGACCGTCTTGTCCATGGTGTCGGTGGTCAGGTCGTCGAGCAGCAGCACGGTGGCGCCGTGCCGGGCGAAATAATGCTTGAGGGCGAGGATCTGGCGCCGGTATCGCAATGAACTCTGGGCCAGCAGCCGGATCTCCGACAGGCTGTCGAGGACGATCCGCATCGGTTTGCTCCGCCCGATCGCCTCGAACATCAGCTTGGTCGTCTCGCCGAGTTCGAGGTCGGACGAATAGAGCAGACTCTGCTGGTGCGCCTCGTCGAGCAGGCTCTCCGGCGGAACCAGTTCGAACACCGTGATCTCGTCGCCAAGCGTCCAGCCATGCGCGGCTGCGGCGTTGCGCAGTTCGCCCTCGGTCTCCGACAGGGTGATGTAGAGTCCGGATTCACCGGCCGCCGCGCCGTCCAGCAGGAACTGCAGGGCAATCGTGGTCTTGCCGGTGCCGGGGCTGCCCTCGAGCAGGAAGACACGATCGCGGGCGAGGCCGCCGGCGAGGATGTCGTCAAGACCGGCAACGCCGGTTCGCGCCTTGTGCAGCTGTTCAGAGGATGCGGCCATGGCGGGCTGGGATATCCGTTGATGGGGTGTCGGGCAACGCATGCGCCGGAGCGCAGTGCGGAATGTCTGAAACAACACGCCGCGCATGCGGAAAGTCATGCACCGTCTGAAAATCCGGCTGGAAATGAGCGGGTAATCCGCAGAGGCGGGGTAGCCGGGCGGCCGTCCCGGGCGTGACGGCGGCGGTGCCTGCAAGCACGCGGCTGGGAGTCCGGCGCGCAATCGCCAAATCCTGAACCGCCAAGTTCTGAACCGCCAAGTTCTGAAGCGCCAAGTCCTGGCCAGCCCCGGCCGCCATCAGCCAAAACTCGGGCAACAGGCGGTTGCGACGCACGGCTCCGGGGTGAGGTGGAGGATCAATGGACGAAGATAATTCTGCACGCAGCGATCCTGACCGTTAAACGCGGTCGTCCAAATCTAATGCGTTGAGTGACAGGGCGCAGCCTGGGCTATCCTCATCGACCCTTCGGCGTAGAACAATCGATCGGGCACAGCCTTCGCCCGAACCCGGTCAACCCGGACGGTCGAGGCCGCCATCGACCGCAGAATCCGGAGACAGATCCTTGACCGCGCCGATCAGGAACTCCTTGTTCCCTTCCGGTCCGGTGATCGGGCTTTCGGTGATGTCCAGCACACGCCAGCCCGGCAGGGCATCCAGCCACGCGCGGATGCGGTCGCAGACTTCCCTATGCAGTTCCGGCTCGCGCACCACGCCACCCTTGCCGACGCGGCCCTTGCCGACCTCGAACTGCGGCTTGATGAGAGCGACCAGCCGCCCGCCCGGCACCACGAGAGCCAGCGCCGCCGGCAGCACGATCTCCAGGCCGATGAAGCTGGCGTCGCACACCACGAGGTCGACCGGATCCGGAATCTCGGCAGTAGTCAGATGGCGGGCGTTGGTCTTCTCCAGAACCACCACGCGGGGGTCGGTGCGCAACTTCCACGCCAGTTGGCCATGGCCGACATCGACGGCATAGACCTTGGCGGCACCGCGGGTCAGCAGCACGTCGGTGAAGCCGCCGGTGGAGGCGCCGACATCGACCGCGGTCAGGCCGGTCGGGTCGATGGCGAAGACGTCGAGCCCCTTCACCAACTTCAGCCCGCCGCGCGACACCCAGGGATGGTCCTGCCCCTTGACCGCCAGCGGGGCCTCCGCCGCGATCAGGTCGCCGGCCTTGTCGATGCGCTTCGTCTCGGAATAGACCAGCCCGGCCAGGATCAGCGCCTGCGCTCTAGCACGGCTTTCCGCCAGCCCGCGCTCCACCAGCGCCACGTCAACCCTCACCCGTGCCATGCCGTCGCCCTTCGCTCGCTCGTGACGGCGCATTCCTGACGCGGAACCGCCGCAAGGGCAAGCCCCGGTTCCAGGCGGCGGCCGGCCAGACGTCAGGCCGGCGGAAAATCCACCGACACGCGGGTGCCATAGGGGCTGCTATCGGCTGTCAGCCGGCCGCGCAGTTGACCGACGAAGGCGCGCACCACCTTCAGCCCCAGCGTCGACGCACGGGCGACGTCCAGGCCCTGTGGCAGGCCAATACCTCGGTCGACAACTTCCAGATGGATGCGGCCACCGTCGCCACGGCCGAGCCGCACGTCGATATCGCCGGGCACTCCGGCGGGAAAGGCGTGGCGTGCCGCGTTGCCGACCAGTTCGCTGACGATCAGGCTGAAGGGAATGACCGATTCCATCGGCATCTCGGTCGTTTCGGCCGTAACCTTGACGCGGTGGGCACCGGGCAGCGTCGCCTCAAGTTCCTGGCACAGTTCGCGCAGATGGACCGCCATGTCGACGGTGCCGGCCCGCAGGGCGCCGTGGGTGCGCTGGTGGGCCTGGGTGACGATGCCGACCCGTCCGCCGGCGCTCTGCAGGGCGCGGCGGACCTCGGGGTCCTTGCTCGACAGGGTCTGCAGGGTCAGCAGGCTGGAGACCAGTTGCAGGGTGTTCTTCAGCCGGTGGCTGACGTCGCGCAGCCGCCAGTCATGTTCGGCCGCCGATTCCGGCGTCTCCTCGGCGGTGACGATCAGGGCGCGGACCACGCTATTGACCCCCAGCATCGGGGTGACCCGCACATCCCAGAACCGCTCGCCATCGGCGGCGCGGTCACTGGCGGCCCGGTTGCGCTGCGGCTGGCCGGTTCGCCGTGCCTCGATCAGCATGGACAGCGACAGGGCCGGAAAACGCTCCGTCAGGTTGGTTCCCGCGACCGCGCCCAGCGCCCGGAAGGCGGCGTTGGCGAAGGCGCAACGGTCGCCCTCCCCCTCCACCAGGGCGGTGGGTGTCGGCGTCTGATCCAGCAGGCTGCGCAACAGCGCCGGATCGTCGATGCCGACGCCCGCAACATCGGTGCCGGCCGCCCGATCCGCCCCCGGATCGGCGCCGAACTCCGCGTTGCGGTATGCCGTGACCGCCATGATGTGCGCCATCGCCCCTGACCTCGTAGCCATCCGCTGCCGCAGGCTCTTCCCCCATTTCCTGGGGGCTACCATTTCAGCCTGGGAAGTGTAAGGCGTCGCTCGCGCTCCACACCAGTCCAACAACCCGAAAGGCCGCTAGACAAATGGCATTACGCCATTTGGATGCCCCCGTCGAATGGGTGGAGGAAGGAGTGGTCAGGCCCGCGCCGCAGCGCTCTCGATCCCCAGCGCCTGCAGCGCGGTGCCGACGATTTGCTGGGCGGTCAGGCCGGCAGTCTCATACTGCTTGGCCGGCGAGTCGTGGTCGAGATAGAGGTCCGGCAGGACCATCGGCCGGATCTTCAGTCCGCCGTCAAGCAGCCCGGCCGTCGCCAGGAATTGCAGCACGAAGCTGCCGAACCCGCCGACCGATCCCTCCTCAATGGTGATCAGTACCTCGTGCTCCAGCGCGAGCCGGCGGACCAGATCCTCGTCCAGCGGCTTGGCGAAGCGGGCGTCGGCCAGGGTGGTCGACAGGCCGCGCGCCGCCAGCTCCGCCGCGGCACGCCGGGCCTCGCCCAGGCGGGTGCCGTAGCTGAGGATGGCGATCTTGGTGCCTTCCTGCAGGATGCGGCCCTTGCCGATCGGCAGCAGGCTGCCGCGTTCCGGCAGTTCCAGCCCCACGCCTTCGCCGCGCGGGTAGCGCAGGGCCGAGGCACGGTCGTCGATGGCGGCCTGCGTCGCCACCATGTGCATCAGCTCCAGCTCGTCCGCCGCCGCCATCAGGACGATGTCGGGCAGGCAGCCGAGATAGGCGGTGTCGAAGGATCCGGCATGGGTCGCCCCGTCCGCACCCACCAGCCCGGCGCGGTCCAGCGCGAAGCGCACCGGCAGATGCTGCAGCACCACGTCATGGATGACCTGATCGTAGGCGCGTTGCAGGAAGGTCGAATAGATGGCGCAGAAGGGCTTGAACCCCTCGGTCGCCATGCCGGCGGCGAAGGTCACCGCATGCTGTTCGGCGATGCCGACGTCGAAGCAGCGGTCGGGGAAGCGCTCCCCGAACAGGTCCAGCCCGGTGCCCGACGGCATGGCGGCGGTGATGCCGACGATGGTCGGGTCGGCCGCCGCCTCGGCGATCAGGCTCTGGGCGAAGACGCGGGTGTAGGTCGGGGCGTTGGACTTCGGCTTGGACTGGGCGCCGGTCACCACGTCGAACTTGGCGACGGCGTGCAGCTTGTCGGCCGACTCCTCCGCCGGGCCATAGCCCTTGCCCTTCTTGGTGACGACGTGGATCAGCACCGGCTTGTCGTCGTCGGCATCGCGGACGTTCTGCAGCACCGGCAGCAGGTGGTCCAGGTTGTGACCGTCGATCGGGCCGATGTAGTAGAAGCCCAGCTCCTCGAACAGGGTGCCGCCGGTGACCATGCCGCGGGCATATTCCTCCGCCCGGCGGGCGGCGTTGCGCAGCGGACGCGGCAACTGGTCGGCGATCTCCTTCGCCAGATGGCGCAGCGACAGGTACGGCTTGGACGAGATCAGCCGCGACAGATAGGCGCTCATCGCACCCACCGGCGGGGCGATGGACATGTCATTGTCGTTGAGGATGACGATCAGCCGCGACTTGGTGGAAGCCGCATTGTTCATCGCCTCGTACGCCATGCCGGCGCTCATGGCGCCGTCGCCGATCACGGCGATGACATTGCGCCGCTCGCCCTTCATCTTGCTGGCGACCGCCATGCCGAGACCGGCGGAGATGGAGGTGGAGCTGTGGCCGGCGCCGAAGGGGTCGTACTCGCTCTCCGACCGCTTGGTGAAGCCGCTCAAGCCCCCGCCCATGCGCAGCGTGCGGATGCGGTCGCGCCGTCCGGTCAGGATTTTGTGCGGATAGCACTGGTGCCCGACGTCCCAGATCAGCCGGTCATAGGGCGTGTCGAAGACGTAATGCAGCGCCACCGTCAGCTCGACCACCCCCAGCCCGGCGCCGAGATGGCCGCCGGTCACCGAGACGGCGTCCACCGTCTCGGTGCGCAACTCGTCTGCGAACTGGCGGAGCTGTTCGGGCTTGAGGGCCCGCAGCTTGGCTGGCGTCGGACAATGGTCGAGCAGCGGGGTCTTGGTGGCGGTCACGTCGTGATGGTCCTCAAGCTCTGGTCAGGCGCGGCGCGCGACGACGAAGTCGGCGACGGCCTTCAACATATCGGCACGCCCATCGAAAATGTCCAAGTGCTGCGATGCCTGATGGGACAGCATTTCCGCCTGGGCGCGGGCACGGTCGCGGCCGAGGATCGACACGAAGGTCGCCTTCCCGGCCTGGGCGTCGCGGCCGACGGTCTTTCCGGTCTCTTCCGCCGTGCCTTCCACGTCCAGCAGGTCGTCGACGATCTGGAAAGCCAGCCCCAGGTCGTGGGCATAGGCGCGCAGCGCCGTGCGCTGCGGCGGGTTGGCCTTGCCCAGAATGCCGCCGGCCTCGCAGGAGAAGGCGATCATCTCGCCGGTCTTCATGCGCTGCAGCCGGGTGGTGGTGCCGAGATCGAAGCTCTCATGCTCCGCGATCAGGTCCAGCATCTGGCCGCCGACCATGCCGTGGCCGCCGGCCGCCTTGGCCAGCGCCGACACCAGTTGGCAGCGGATGTTGGGATCCTCATGAGTCGCCGGGTCCGCCAGCACCTCGAACGCCAGCGTCAGCAGACCGTCGCCGGCCAGGATGGCGGTCGCCTCGTCGAACTGGCGGTGGCAGGTCGGTCGGCCGCGGCGCAGCTCGCCGTCGTCCATCGCCGGCAGGTCGTCATGGACCAGCGAATAGCTGTGGACCATCTCCACCGCGGCGGCGGCCCGGATGGCGCAGTCGGGGTTGACGCCGAACAGCGCCGCCGACTGCATCACCAGGAAGGGGCGCAGCCGCTTGCCGCCGTTCAGGCAGCCATAGCGCATGGCGTCGAACACCCGCGCTTCCGCCAGATCGGTGGTCGGCAGCAGGGCGCCGATCTTCATCTCGACGGCCTGCGCGATCTCCGCCATGGCGGACTTCAATTCGGTCTGGGAAATGGTCTGCACGTCAGTCGATCCGGGCGGGTTCGGTGCCGAGGGAGCCGTCGGCGCTCACGGTGATGCGGTCGATCTTGGCCTGCGCCTCGCGCAGCTTCATCTCGCAATGGCGCTTCAGCGCCGTGCCGCGTTCGTAGGAGGAGATGGCGTCGTCGAGCTTGCCGCGGCCTTCCTCAAGCTGGCGGACGATCCGCTCCAGTTCGGCGAGCGCATCCTCGAAACTGAGGGCGGCGATGTCGGGCGGAATGGGAACGCCAGGATTCGGAATGGAAGCGGCGGAAGGGGGCATGTCGGACTGAACCATCGATGGAACCTCAAGCCCGCGAAGGTATGCCCCGCCCTCGTCCGGCGCAAGGCCCGAGGCACTCCCGTCCCCCGCCCCTTGCGGACTATGTGCCGCCACTGTGCGGCCTATGCGTTCGGGCAGCCCCTCCCCCTTTCGGGAGAAGGGGATTGCCGTCGCGCGGGGAAGGTTTTGGTCAGCAGTACATCAGTTCGCGCACATGGGCCGCACTTGCCGACGCCAATGCCCGAAGGTTGTAGCCGCCTTCCAGCACCGAGACGATCCTTGCGCCGCAATGGGTGCGGGCCAGTTCGCCCAGCTTGCGGGTGGCCCAGACGAAATCATCGTCGATCAGGTGCAGGCCGGCCAGCGGATCGCGCGAATGGGCATCGAACCCGGCGGAGATGATCAGCAGGTCCGGCTTGAAATGGTCGATGGCCGGCAGGATCACATGCGTCATCGCGTGCCGGAACTCCGGCGACCCGGCCATGGCCGGCAGCGGCGCGTTGACGCAGTTGCCGTACTCCCCCTTTTCCCCCGCATCGCCGGTGCCGGGATAGAGCGGCGACTGGTGGGTAGAGCAATAGAGCATGTCGGAATCGAACTGCAGGATGTCCTGCGTGCCGTTGCCGTGATGAACGTCGAAATCCATCACCGCCACCCGCTGCAGCCCATGGGCGGCGCGGGCGTGGAAGGCGCCGACGGCGGCGTTGTTGAACAGGCAGAAGCCCATGGCCTTCTCCCGCTCCGCATGGTGGCCGGGCGGGCGGACGGCGCAGAAGGCGTTGCGGGATTGGCCGGTCGCCACCGCGTCGATCGCGGCGCAGACCGCGCCGGCCGCACGCAGCGCCGCCTCCCCCGATCCGGGGGAGACGACCGTGTCGGCATCGACGCCCGCATGCTCCACGTCGGGGATCAGCGACAGCACGCGGTCGATGTGCGACTGCGGATGCGCCCGCAGAAGCTGTTCAACCGTGGCGCGCGGCGCCTCCTGCCGTTCCAGCATGTGGAACTCCTCCGTCTCCAGCGCGGCGAGCACGGCGCGCAGGCGGTCGGAGCATTCGGGATGACCGAGACCCGTGTCGTGCTCCAGGCACGCCGGGTGGGTGAACAGGGTGGTGAACATCGATTTTTCGGTCGTTATCGTTGGTTTTCGGGCGGCGATTGCAGCGTTTCCAAAAACCATTCTTCCCGGATCGCTAATGAAAGTACAGGCTGAATCCAGGACGATTCGTCACAGCCCACTTTCGGGAACCAGGGCAATCCGTGCCCCCCTGCGATCGGGGTATAACCGGTGCGGAGGATCGCTGGTTCAGGCCACCCGTTCGATGACGAAGCGCAGGATGCCGTCCTCTTCGGTGACGGACAGCAGGCGGTTGCCGGTCGCTTCGCAGAACGCCGGAAAATCCTTGCGGGCGCCGGGGTCGGTCGCCTCCACCGTCAAAGTGTCGCCGACGGCGATGGCCTTGATGGCCTTTCGCGCGCGCAGAACGGGCAGCGGGCACTGCAAGCCCTTGGTATTCAAAGGATGGTCGGTCATGGCGGAATGCTACCCGACCGGCCGGCCGCTGTCACGACGGATGCTGTGGTCCGGCCGTCGCCTGCCATTACAAATGATTATTGTTAACAACCGAAAGCTGATATATCTGTAGCAGCTCTGTTTCGCGGTGCGAGAAAAACGGCGCTCCGCCGATGATGGCGACGCTCAAGCCGCCGCATGCGCCAAGCAGCGGCGCGGTCGCCATGCCGGATTCCCACAGGTGGACAATAGCCACCCGATACGAATATACTACGATACGAGCATTTTTCTTTGCCGGGTCGTACAACGACGGCCTGCGCACAATACGACACGTAAAAACGAATCGGAACGGACAGGGCGACGGTAGAGCGATGAAGATCGAGGATTTGCAGGCCAACGCCCGCCGGGCAAGTGCGCTGTTGAAGGCAATGTGCAACGAGCGGAGGCTGCTCATCCTGTGCCATCTGAGCCAGGGCGAGCGGTCGGTGGGCGAGTTGGAGGATCTGGTCGGGCTCAGCCAGTCGGCGCTGTCCCAACATCTGGCCCGGCTGCGCAACGACAATCTGGTCCGCACGCGGCGCAGCGCCCAGAATATCTACTATTCGCTGAATGGGCACGAGGCGCAGACGATCATGACGACGCTGCACGGCCTCTACTGCACGCCCGCGGCGGAGGACGCCGACAGCGACGGCCGTAGCGGCGACTCGGTCGCCGAGCAGTCCGACCTGCGGGCCGCTACGGCCGGCTGATTGACGGGCGCAAACCTCAGCCGCGCGCCCGCAGAGCCGCGACCGCCAGCGCCAGCCAGCCCAGCATGAAGCTCCATCCGCCGGCCGGCGCCGTCATCGGCACCGGCAGCGGTCCGACGGTGCCCAGCGCGTAGAGCGTGCCGCAGAACAGCAGAATCCCGGCGACGAACAGCCATCCCGCGAGCCGCAGGGCCAGCCCGCCCATCCCGCCGTTCCCGATCCGGCCGCCAAGCGCCACCAGCAGCACCAGCGCCAGCGCATGCGCCATCTGATACTGCCCGGCGATGCGGAACCATTCCTGCGCCTGCGGCTGGGCGGCCA
The DNA here is from genome assembly GCF_003116065.1 of Azospirillum sp. TSO5. Taxonomy (NCBI): domain Bacteria; kingdom Pseudomonadati; phylum Pseudomonadota; class Alphaproteobacteria; order Rhodospirillales; family Azospirillaceae; genus Azospirillum; species Azospirillum sp. TSO5. The sequence goes on from NZ_LGQY01000015.1 coordinate 15,259, forward strand.
GCGCGTGACTGGCATAGGCCCCGGTGCCGACCGCCATGGCGGCGTTCAGCGCGGCGAAGACGATCCAGATCCGGTCGATCACTCCCACGGGCACTTTTCCCTTCCTTCGCGCCACCGCCGGCCCGTGTTTAGAGCCCGGGGCAGTGTTATGCTGACGCCTGTCTACACGCAGCCCGCCCGTGCGAGCAAGAAACGACCATGACGCCCACGCCCCCCACTTCCCTGGTCAGCATCGTTACCCCCACCTGGCAGCGCGAGGAGTTCCTGCCGCGCCTTCATGCCTGTATCCGGGCACAAACCCATGGCGAGATCGAGTGGCTGGTGTTCGACGACAGCCCGCGCCCATCGGCCTACCTGAAGGCGCTGGCCAATCCGCGGCTGAAATATTTCTATTCGCCCCGCCGCTACGCCATCGGCGAGAAGCGCAACATCCTGGCCGAACATGCCAAGGGATCAGTGATCGTCCACATGGACGACGACGACTTCTATGCGCCGACCTATGTGGAGCGGATGCTGGACTGGCTCGACCGGGGACATGATCTGGTGAAGCTGTCCGGCTGGTTCCTCTACAGCGTGCCGCATCGGCGCTTCGGCTATTGGGACACGGCCCGCGGCGGCTCGCACCACCGCTGGGGCCGGCAGGCCTGCAGCTATGTCGAGGCGCCGGACACCCCGCCCTCTCCCGACAATCTCGACGGTTACGGCTTTTCCTACGCCTACCGGCGTGCGGTGTGGGAGGCGGTGCGCTTCCCGGCGGTGAACGCCTGCGAGGACGCGCCCTTCGTCAAGGCCGCGCGCGAACGCTTCCGCGTCGGCGCCTTCCCGGACACGGAGGGGCTGTGCCTGCACACGCTGCACGCCCGCAGCACCAGCCTGTGCCTGCCGCAGTACGAGTTGCCGCCGCTGCTGATGGATCGACTGTTCGGTCCGGAAGCGGCCGCCTACACCTGAACGTCGAGGAACATGCCGCGGCGATAGTTGCGCGGCAGCGTCAGCACGCCATTGACCACCAGGGCGGCCAGCTCACGCAGGCTCGGAACCCGTTGCCGTCCCTGCTGGACGACGCCTTCGGCACGTGCCCGTGCGCCGCTCGCGGCAACACGACCGCCACCGGAGTCGGGGCGGATCAACTCGTTCGAACGGTCGCCGGTGCGTCTGGTCTCTACCATGGAGGCTGTTTACCATAAATGCCGCACAGGGGGAAGAGGCGCCGACTGTGACAATAACCGTTTGAACCCAAGAGGATAGCGCCAGCAGCCACCTGCCGGCTGCTGCATGCCGTCCGGGCCGCGGATATTTGACCTAACGTAATTTCGATAGTGGTAGGATTTCCTTTACGTTTAGAATGCGAACCTTCGGTAGACATAATATTTCGCCGGGTGCGCAGGGTCACGCCGTTCCACCCCACCGAGATTCCCGCCCCAACCGCGAGCCTTGCCGAGGCATCATGACATCGGACGTCGCACGCTTCCTTGGCTTCGCATTTGCCAATGCGGATGTGCTGATCGAGGTGGACGCCCGCGGAATCATCGGCTTCGCCGCCGGCGCCCTGCAGCATGTCCTGGGCATCACCGATGCCGACCTGATCGGCCAGCCGGTCGACCGGATGCTGGCGGCCGGCGACCGCGGGCTGGTGCGGCGCCTGCTGCGCACCGCCGGGTCCAATCGGCGGCTGGAGCCGCGGACGGTCGCCCTGGCCGGCGGGGCACAGGCCACCCTGTCCGGCTATCGGCTCGGCCGCTCGCCCAACGTGCAGCTGACGCTGACCCGGTCGGAAAGCAAAGGAGCCGACGCGCCGGCCCGCGACGCGGAGACCGGGCTGCTCGACCCCGAGGCCTTCCAGGCGCAGCTGGGCGAGCGCTTCGGCGTCGATGTCGGCCAGTCGCCGCCGAAGCTGACCCTCATCAAGATCGCCGACTTCGGCGAGGTCAAATCGCGGCTGGGCCCGGAACTGACGCTACGCCTGCTGGGAGAGGTCGGGGCGCTGCTGCGCGTCCACGCCGCCGACGACACGCTGGCGACCCGGCTGGGAGAAGACCGTTTCGGTCTCGTCCACGGCAGCGACCTGTCGGCCGGCGCGCTCGCCGACGAAATCGCCGTGACTGGCGCCGGCCTGTCGCCGGACGGCCAGCCTCTGGCTTCGGAAAATCTGACGCTCGACATGTCCGCACCCGGCCTCAGCCGCGAGGATGCCGGACGCGTGCTGATGTTCACGGTGAAGAGCTTCGCCGAGGAGACGGCAAAATTCGACATCTCCACCATGCATGACGCGGTGAAGCTGCTGGTCGACCAGACGGTGACGCGGGTGACCAGCCTGCGCACCACCCTGACCGACGACCGGCTGAAGCTGCAGTTCCAGCCCATCGTCTCGCTCGCCACCCGCGGCCTGCACCATTACGAGGCGCTGGCCCGCTTCCCCAACGGTGCCCCCGGCCCGACCATCGCCTTCGCCGAGCAGATCGGCATGGTCCATGACGTCGATTTGCTGGTCTGCGAAAAGGCGCTGGAAACGCTGAGCGCCGATCCCTCGCTGCAGATCGCCGTGAACATGTCGGCGGCCTCGCTGGGCAGCGACATTTTCGTGGTCGCCTTCCAGCGGTTGGTCGCCCGCGACCCGGCTTTGCGCTCCCGCCTGCTGGTGGAGGTGACCGAATCGACCGGCCTGACCGACCTGCCGCGCGCCGCCCGCGTGCTGGAGGAGTTGCGCCGCGCCGGCCACCGCATCTGCCTGGACGATTTCGGCGCCGGAGCGGCGTCCTTCCCCTACATCCAGGCCCTGCCGGTCGATTTCGTGAAGATCGACGGCAGCTATGTCCGCCGGCTGGGCGGCAGCCCGCGCGACGACGCCATCCTGCGCGCCATGGTCGGGCTGTGCCGGGAGATCCGCGTGCAGGTGATCGCCGAGATGGTGGAGACGCCGGACCAGGCGGCGCAGCTCAACGCCTGGGGATTCGAGCTGGCCCAGGGCTATCATTTCGGCAGACCGGCAGACCGCCCGGCCTACAAGCCGGCCAGCCTGTTCGCCTCGCCGGCGGCCGCCCGTCCCGGCCTGTCGGACGGCTGGGCCTGAGGCCATCACAAATCTATGACCGACGCCATACGACCAAATCTTTTCCTTCCGAGTGGAATGAAAGCCTGAGCGGCGACGTTCATCGGCTCATGAGGGGACAAGATACCCCCGACACCAGGAGGACGCCGGAATGACTGGCCGCTTTGGTTTTGGATTGAAAGCCGTGGTTCTGGGCGCTCTGGTCGCCGGATCGATGCTGGGCGCCACCGTCGGCCCCGCCGCCGCCCACGATGACTGGCGCGGACGGGGGGGCGACCATGGCCGCGAATGGTACGGCCCCGGCCGCGGCGGACCGGACTGGCGCTGGGAGCGCCCCCATCACCGCCATTGGCGCGAGCGCGGCGCCTATTACGCCCCGCCGCCCGTCGTCTACGCCCCGCCCCCGGTCGTTTACGCGCCGCAGCCGCGGGTGATCTATGCCCCGCCGCCCGTCGTCTACGCGCCGCCGGTGGTCCCCGGCTTCGGCCTCAGCGTCAACATTCGTTGACGCACCTGGCGCTGACGCTTCCGGCGCTGACGCAACGGCCCACCCGGCGAAAAGGACGGCTTCCGGCAGAGCGCTCCCCGCATTATGGTGCGCCCCGTTCGGTAAAGCCGCCCCCGCCGGGGCGCAGCAGCCAGGGAGACGGGCTTTGCGGGTTCTTAGTGTGTGCGCCGCGATGGTGGGCAGCCTTTCCATCGCCTTCGGGATCGCCGGCACGGTTGCCGGTTCCGCCGATGCGGCCGAGCCCCGCCTGATGGCGGCGTTGGGCAACACCGTGCTGACGATGACCGACATCGGACCGAAGCACACCCAGGTGTCGGTGAACGACAAGCCCGTGTTCGAGGACAAGGAGAGCGACATGCTGTCCTTCGTCGGCGCCTATTCCCTGAAGGACCGCTGGATCGCCCTGTTCCAGGCCGACACCGGCGCCAAGGACTGCCCCACCCGCTTCCGCATCCTGGAGGTCGGCGGGCCGCAGCCGCTGGTCTCCTATCCCTTCGGGTCCTGCAGCGACGCCGCCCAGGTCACCATCGACAACGATGTCCTGACCATCTCGATGCCGCAGCCCGGCGGCGGGGGCGAGGCCGCCTGGACCTATCGCAACGGCAAGATCGGCCGCACCAAGTGAGCAATCGGCACGGCAGGGTTCCGCGTCCTGCGCCGTGTCCCTAGATTGACGGCGGCAGGCGCAGCTTTTAAGGTCCGGACCTCCGCACATTCCCGTTCCGGGACAGGAAGTTCGCTCCATGACTGCCAGCAGCGCCAGCCGGCCCAGCCGCCGGCCCAACACTCCGCTCTTCTCCTCGGGTCCCTGCGCGAAGCGTCCGGGCTGGTCGCTCGACGCGCTGGACGGCGCGCTGCTCGGCCGCTCCCACCGCTCCAAGCCGGGCAAGGCCAAGCTGAAGGAGGTCATCGACCTCACCCGCGCGGTGCTGGGCATCCCCGGCGACTACCGCATCGGCATCGTCCCCGCCTCCGACACCGGCGCGGTGGAGATGGCGCTGTGGTCGATGCTGGGTGCCCGCGGCGTCGACATGCTGGCCTGGGAAAGCTTCGGCAAGGAATGGGTGACGGATGTCGCCAAGCAGCTGAAGCTGCCGGACGTCCGCAACCTGATCGCCCCCTATGGCGAGCTGCCGGACCTGTCGGCGGTCGATTTCAGCCGCGACGTCGTCTTCACCTGGAACGGCACCACCGCCGGCGTGCGGGTGGCCGACGGCGACTGGATCGCCGACGACCGCGAAGGGCTGACCATCTGCGACGCCACCTCGGCGGCTTTCGCCATGGCACTGCCCTGGCACAAGATCGACGTCGCCACTTGGTCCTGGCAGAAGGTGCTGGGCGGCGAGGCGGCGCACGGCATGCTGGTGCTGAGCCCGCGCGCCGTCGAACGGCTGGAGAGCTTCCAGCCCGACCGGCCGCTGCCGAAGATCTTCCGCCTGACCAAGAACGGCAAGCTGATCGAAGGCATCTTCGAAGGCGACACCATCAACACGCCGTCGATGCTCTGCGTCGAGGACGCCATCGACGGCCTGCGCTGGGCCCTGTCGCTGGGCGGCCTGACCCAGCTGATCCGCCGGTCGGAGCAGAACCTGCGCATCGTCGCCGAATGGGAGGAGACCAGTTCTTGGGCCGGCTTCCTCGCCAAGGATCCGGCGAACCGCTCCTGCACCTCGATCTGCCTGCGCTTCACCGACCCCGACGTGACCGCTTTGACGGAGGAGGCGCAGGCCGCCTTCGCCAAGAAGCTGTCGGCCCTGCTGGAGAAGGAGGAGGCCGCCTTCGACGCCGGTTCCTACCGCGACGCGCCTCCCGGCCTGCGCCTGTGGGGTGGGGCCACGGTGGAGAACGAAGACATGGAGGCGGTGCTGCCCTGGCTCGACTGGGCATTCGCCACCGTGAAGGCGGAGGTTCTCGGTCCCAAGCAGGGCTGAGGTCGAACAAGCGCGAGCCGGGCCTTAATCCACAGCCCTGCTCCACCCTCTTCAAAAAGCCCCACCGTGGCACGACCGCCACGGTGGGGCTTTTTGCATGGGCTGCTCTTGTGCTTTGCAGCAAAGGTTCGGGCCAAGAAACCGTTCGTACACCGCAGCATTTCTGCACCAGTGTGACCGGCCCGACGCGTGTTCCAACCTCGCGAGCTTGACCATGGTTATCCACAGAACCGTGGACAAGGTGGTGGATAAGCCTGTTGAACCATCGGTCCTGCCTGTCCCGAAACCGTCATGGAGGAAACGGGACCGATTCGCCCCTGCGGTCGCCGGACGGGCGGGGGCGGTTCCCCGGTTGAGGCGCCGCCCTATCCCGAAGATGGTCTGGCAGACTGTTGGTTGTGTCCCGACTCTTGGAAGGGATTTCCGGCGGCCCCGCTGCGGTGCGGCAACGCCGGTGCAACGACGGAAGGGCTCGGGAACGACCATGGCGCACTACCTCATCACCGGCGGCTGCGGTTTCATCGGCTCGCATCTGGCCGACCGGCTGCTCGCCGACGGGCACCGGGTGACGATTCTCGACAACATGTCGAGCGGCCGGCTGGAGAACAAGCCAAGCGCCGCGAAGTTGGTGGTGGGCGACGTCGCCGATCCGGACGCGGTGCGCGAGGCGATGGCCGGCGATTCCGGCGACGGCGTGGACGGCGTCTTCCACCTCGCCGCCGTCGCATCGGTGCAGAAATCGCGGGAGCTGTGGGCGGAGACCCACCGCACCAACCTGCTGGGCACAGTCACCGTGTTCGAGGCGGCGCGCGACGCCAAGCGCGGCAGCCCGATCCCGGTGGTCTACGCCTCCTCTGCAGCCGTCTATGGCGACAACACCAACACCCCGCTGAAGGAGGACGAGCTGCCGCGCCCGCTGTCGGCCTATGGCGTCGACAAGCTGGGCTGCGAGATGCACGCCCGCGTTGCCTGGGCGATCCAGGGGGTGCCAACGGTCGGCTTCCGCTTCTTCAACGTCTATGGCCCGCGGCAGGACCCGATGTCGCCCTATTCTGGCGTGATCTCCATCTTCGCCCGCCGGGTCGCCCGCGGCGAGGACGTGGAGATCCACGGCGACGGCCAGCAGGTCCGCGACTTCGTCTTCGTCGGCGACGTGGTGCGCATCCTGGCGCTGACGATGGAGCGGCGATTTGCCGGATCGCAGGTCTACAACCTCTGCACCGGCCGCGCGACCTCGCTGGTGATGCTGCTGGAGGTGCTGCAGGAGCTGTGCAACAGCAAGGTCCGCCGCCGCCACACCGAACCGCGGGCCGGCGACATCCGCGTGTCGATCGGCGACCCGTCACTGATGCGCTCCACCTTCGACACCATGTGCCAGGTCGGTTTGCTCCAGGGCCTGAGCGCCACCCTGACCGGCCGTATGCCTTGAGGGCGGTGCCATAGGCGGGTATGAGGGAGAGGGTGCAGTCGTCAAGGTGAATGAAGCATGGCCCGCCGCCGTTCCCTGCCCCTGCGGGCGCTGTTCGTCATCCTGGCGGTCCTCGCCGTCGTCGCGGTGGCCGAGCGGGTCCACATCATCCCGCCCGGCACGCTCGACCGCCTGCTGGGGCAGGAGACCCACCGCCCCCGCCAGCCGCGCAAGCAGGAGCAGGCCGAACCACCGCCGTCGGTCGTCGCCCAACCCACCGACAAGATCGACTATGCCGATGTCGCTCGGCAGCTCGACGGCATCCGGGTGGAGCCGGAGAAACGACGCGGCTACCAGCGCGAGGACTGGCCGCACTGGCTGGCGCTGGAGGGCGGTTGCCTAAATGCGCGCGAGAAGGTGCTGATCCGCGACTCCCGCCGCCCGGCGACGCTCGACGCCAAGGGCTGCGGCGTGAAGTCCGGCGACTGGCTCGATCCCTACACCGGCGAACGCTACACCGACCCGCAGATGGTCGATATCGACCACCGCGTTCCGCTGGAGGAGGCCTATGCCAGCGGCGGCTACGACTGGAGCCGGGAGAAGCGCGCCGCCTACGCCAACGACACCAGCGACCCGCTGACCCTGCTGGTCTCCAGCCGCGAGGCCAACCGCGCCAAGGGTTCCAAGGGGCCGGAGGACTGGCTGCCGCCGAAGCGCGACGGCATCTGCCTTTATGTCGCCGACTGGATTCTGGTGAAGGCGCGCTGGAACCTCAGCATGGACGAGCGTGAGCGGGTGACGGTCGGCAACATCCTGAACGACTGCCGCGCCTCGGCCGGGCAGCAGCGCTGACGCAGCCCTGCCCTGCCCGGTACTTTGTTGGGCGCACCACCGGTTTCGCGCTACCGTCCGCCCCAAAATCAGATGGCCGGAAATGGGAGGGATGCGTGAACCAGGAACCCAACGCCCTGTGGCGGGAAAGCGCCGCCACCCTGGCCGAACGGCTGGCGAAGCGGGAGCTGTCGGCGCGCGAAGCGGTCGAGGTGCATCTGGCGCGGATCGCCGCGGCCGAACCGGCGCTGTCCGCCTTCATCACCGTCGCCGCCGACACGGCGCTGGCCCGCGCCGACGCGCTGGACGCCCAACCGGCGCCTGTCGGGCCGCTGCACGGGCTGCCGGTGGCGGTGAAGGATCTGACCGACACCGCCGGTATCCGCACCACCTACGGCTCGGCGCTCTATGCCGACCATGTGCCGGCCAGCAGCGACATCGCGGTGGCGCGGATCGAGGCGGCGGGCGGCATCGTCATCGGCAAGACCAACACGCCGGAATTCGGCTTCGGCGCCATCTGCCGGAACCGCCTGTATGGCCCGACCCGCAACCCGGCCGATCCCGTCCTGACCTCCGGCGGGTCGAGCGGCGGGTCGGCGGCGGCGGTCGCAGTCGGCATGGCGCCGCTGGCGCACGGCACCGACTATGGCGGGTCGGTGCGGATCCCGGCCAGCTTCTGCGGGATCGCCTCCATCCGGCCGACGCCGGGGCTGATTCCGGCACCCGGCCGCGCGCTGGGCTGGGACACGCTGGCGACCCATGGCGTGCTGGCGCGCGACACCGCGGACTGCGCGCTGCTGCTGTCGGCGATGGCCGGCAGCGACCTGCGCGACCCGACCTCCCTGTTCGGCGACCGCGACGACGGATCGGAGACGCGACTGGGCGCCACCGCCGATTTCGGCTTCGCCACCGTCTCCCAGGCGGTGCGGGAATGCTTCGCCGAAGCGGTGGAGCGGCTGGAGCGGGCCGCCGGGCCGGTGGCGCGCCGGCATCCCGACTGCAGCGACGCCATGGCGACCTTCCGCACGCTACGCGCCGCCCAGACCCGGCACGCCTTCGGCCCGATGCTGGCCAAGCATGGCGAGGCGCTGACCGACACCATCCGCTGGAACATCGAGGCCGGCGCCGGCATCACCGCCGACTCCTATCTGGAGGCGCAGGCCGCCCGCACGGCGCTCTACCGCCGCTTCGTCGCCCTGTTCGAGGAGATCGACGTGCTGGCCGCCCCGGCCTGCGGCGTGCTGCCCTGGCCGAACGAGGACGGCGAGGTGACGGTGATCGACGGCCGGCCGGTGGAGACCATCCTCGACTATATCGGCGTCACCGCCGTCGTGACGCTGATCGGCTTCCCGGTTCTGACCCTGCCGGTTGGCGGTTCGGATGGGGGGGACGGCCTGCCCTTCGGCATTCAGCTGATCGCCCGGCCGGGCGAGGAACGGCGCCTGATCCGCCTGGGCCGCATGCTGGAGCGGGAGGCCGGGTTCACCCACCGCTGGGCCGCCGGGTGGGCACCCTGACCGGCATCGGGTGACAAGAGGCCGCGCCCAACCTCCATTGCGGCCGGCCACCCCGTAGGCTATGCACCCGCGCATGAGCGCCGACGCCTTTTCCGATTCCGCCCTTCCCACTCCCACCTTGCCCCGGTCGCCCGCCGCCCCGCCTGTCGCGGAGGTCCGGCGCGCCACCGGCATCGGGGCCATCGCCATCCTGCTGTGGTCGACGGCGGCGCTGCTGACCTCAATGTCCAGCGCCATTCCGCCGCTGCAGCTGGTGGCTGTCGCCTTCGGGCTGGCCTTCCTGACCGGCAGCACCGTCGCCGCGTTGCGCGGGCGCAGCGTCATCGGCGCATTGCGCCAGCCCCTGCCTGTCTGGCTGGTCGGTGTCGGCGGGCTGTTCGGCTATCACGCCTGCCTGTTCCTGGCCTTCCATCTGGCGCCGACGGCCGCCGTGGAAGTCAACCTCCTGAACTATCTCTGGCCGCTCTGCATCGTCCTGTTCTCCGCACTGTTGCCGGGGGAGTGGCTGAAGGCCGCCCATGTGGCGGGGGCGCTGTGCGGGCTGGCCGGGACGGCGCTGATCGTGTCGGGTCGCGGCGGCGGGCTGCACCTGGACGCCGGCAGCCTGGGGGGCAATCTGCCCGCCTATGGCGCGGCGCTGGCGGCGGCACTGATCTGGGGCGCCTATTCCGTGCTGTCGCGCTGTTTCGGCTCCGTCCCGACCGAGGCGGTGAGCGGCTTCTGCCTCGTCACCGCCCTGCTCGGCCTGACCGGGCACCTGCTGTTCGAGGAGGCGACCGTCTGGCCGCAGGAGGCGCTGGGCTGGCTGGTCCTGCTGGCTCTCGGCCTCGGACCGGACGGGCTGGCATTCTTCGCCTGGGACCACGGCATGAAGCGTGGCGACATCCGGGCGCTGGGCGTGCTGTCCTACGCCGTACCGCCCGCCTCCACCCTGCTGCTGATCCTGTTCGGGCGGGCTAGCGGCGGCTGGAGCGTCTGGGCCGCCTGTGGGCTGATCGCCGGCGGCGCCCTGATGGCCAGTTGGGACATGATCCGGGGCAAGTGACAGCGAATTCATGCCTCCGGCGCGGCAAAGGGTGGTAATCGGCAGATCATGTGCTGACCGCTTGCGAGTGCCCGACCGATGCCCGCGCGTGCATACACCCCGCCCGCTCCCACCGGACGCCTGTCCGCCGCCCGCCATTTCCTGTCCGACGTCTGGCGCCTGACCAAGCCCTATTGGTCGTCGGAGGAGAAATGGGCGGCGCGCGGCCTGCTGGCAGCGATCGTCGTCCTCAATCTGGCGGCGGTGTTCATGGAGGTCTGGTTCACCCAGATCAACGCCGACATCTTCAACGCGCTGCAGGAGAAGGACCAGAGCGGCTTCATTCATGCCCTGCTGGTGTTCGGCGGGCTGGCGCTGGTCTTCATCGCGGTGGCCGTCTATCGCCTTTATCTGAACCAGATGCTGCAGATCCGTTGGCGGCGCTGGCTGACCGAACGCTATCTCGGCGATTGGCTGGAGAATCAGACCTATTACCGACTGCAATTCGCCAACACCGGCACCGACAACCCCGACCAGCGCATCGCCGAGGATCTGCGCAGCTTCGTCCAGCTGACGCTGAGCCTGTCACTGGGCTTCCTCACCAATCTGATCTCGCTGGTCTCCTTCCTCGCCATCCTGTGGAGCCTGTCCGGGTCGGTCACCATCCCGTGGCTGGGCATCGACCTTCCCGGCTACATGGTCTGGGTGGCGCTGGTCTATGCCGTCGCCGGCACCTGGATCACCCACCGGATCGGCAAGCCGCTGGCCCGGCTCAGCTTCGACCAGCAGCGTTACGAGGCCGACTTCCGCTTCGCCCTGGTCCGCCTGCGCGAGAATGCCGAGAGCGTCGCCCTGCAACAGGGCGAGGCGCAGGAGGCGCGCGGCTTCGGCGACCGCTTCGCCCGCGTCGTCGCCAACTGGTGGTCGCTGATGCGCACGCAGAAGCGGCTGGTCTGGTTCACCTCCGCCTATGGCCAGATCGCCGTCATCTTCCCGCTGCTGGTCGCCGCCCCGCGCTATTTCAGCGGCGCCCTGCCGTTGGGCTCGCTGATGCAGACCTCCCAGGCCTTCGGGCAGGTGCAAGGCGCGCTGTCCTGGTTCATCGACGCTTACGTGAACCTCGCCGACTGGCACGCCACCACCAGCCGTCTGACCGGCTTCCACCATGCGGTACAGGCGGTGCGCGCCGCCGGCCGCGACCATGCGGGGGTGGAGCGCGCGGCGGCCACGGACGGCGCCCTGACGCTTGACGGGCTGGCCCTGACCCTGCCCACCAGCGGAACGCCGCTGGTCCGCGCCGACCTGACGGTGCAGCCGGGCGACACCCTGCTGATCACCGGCCCTTCCGGGTCGGGCAAGAGCACCATCCTGCGCGCCATCGCCGGCATCTGGCCCTTCGGCCGCGGCCGCATCGCCCTGCCTGCCGGCGGCACGGCCACCGTCAACGGCAGCATGATCCTGCCGCAGAAGCCCTATCTGCCCATCGGCACCCTGCGCGCCACCGTCACCTATCCCGCCCCTCCCGACGCCTTCGAGGCGGAGGCGGTGCGCGAGGTGCTGGACGCCGTCGGCATGGCCGGCTTCGCCGATCGGCTGGACGAGGAGGACCACTGGACGCAGCGTCTGTCCGGCGGCGAACAGCAGCGCATCGCCATCGCCCGCGCCCTGCTGCACAAGCCCGACTGGCTCTATCTGGACGAGGCCACCTCCGCCTGCGATCCGGAGACGGAGGAGCGGCTTTACGGCCTGCTGCGTGCACGCCTTCCCGGCACCACCCTGGTCAGCGTCGGCCACCGCCCCAGCCTCGCCGCCTTCCACGACCGCCGGCTGACGGTGCGGCGCGACGGCGACGGGATCGGGGAGCTGGCAGCGGTGTGAACTACGCGGGGGACTGCTCCCCCCGCGCCTCCGCCAGCAGCCACTGCCGGAAGGCGGCGAAGGGCGGGTGGTTGGCCTTGCCGCGGGGGTGGACGAGGTAATAGGCCCGCGCGCTTCGATGCGGCCGGTCGATGGCCGGGACCAGGGTGCCGTCGTCCAGCTCGGCGCGGACCAGCAGGGTCGGCAGCAGGGCGACGCCCAGCCCCGCCTCCGCCGCCTGGGCGGTGGTGGCGAATTGCTCGAACACCATGCCGGCACCGGGGCGCGGCGGCAGCCCCTGGGCCGACAGCCACTCGTTCCAGGCGTCGGCGCGCGTGCTGGTGTGCAGCAGCGGCAAGGACAGCAGGTCGGCAGGCTCCGCCACCGGATGCGCCTTGAGGAAGGCGGGCGAGCAGACCGGCAGCACCTCCTCGTCCAGCATATGGTCGCAGACGGCGTCGGGCCAGTCGCCGAAGCCGTAATGGATGGCGGCGTCCAGGTCATGCAGCCGGAAATCGAAGGGCGCCAGCTTGGTGGTGAAGTGGATCGTCACCTGCGGGTGCGCCGCCTGGAAGGCCGGCAGCCGCGGCACCAGCCAGCGCGTGCCGAAGGTCGGCAGGATGGCAAGGTTCAGCACGCCACCCTTGGGCGCGGCGATGGTCCGCACGGTGGCCGCCGCGATCTGGCGCAGGGCGTCGCGGATCGGATCGGCATAGAGCGCCCCGGTCGGGGTCAGCGTCACCCGCTGGCCCTTGCGGGTGAACAGCGGGGTGCCGATCTGGTCCTCCAACGCCTTGATCTGCCGGCTGACCGCGCCTTGCGTCAGCGACAGCTCGGCCGCTGCGGCGGTGAAGCTGCCGGTGCGGGCCGCCGCCTCGAAGGCGGTCAGCATGCTCATCGAGGGGAGGAGGCGGCGCTGCAGATCCATGCCCCTTCATTACCAAAGCTCATGACCTGTGGAAAGAAAGTCGTTTGCGCCCTGGCGCACGGCACGGCACGCTCGCTATCCTGGAGATCCTGAACAGGCGGGGCGGCATCGCGATGAAGACCGGTGGTCAGTTGGTCGTCGAAGCGCTGGAGGCGCAAGGCGTGCGGCGGGTGTTCGGCGTGCCGGGCGAGAGCTATCTCGCCGTGCTGGACGCCCTGCACGACAGCCCGATCGAGATGGTCGTCGCCCGCCACGAAGGCGGTGCCGCGATGATGGCGGAGGCGCAGGCCAAGCTGACCGGCCGCCCCGGCGTCTGCCTCGTCACCCGCGGTCCCGGCGCCACCAACGCCGCGTCGGGCATCCATGTCGCGCAGCAGGACGAAACCCCGCTTGTCGTGCTGGTCGGCCAGATCGAGCGCGGCATGCGCGGCCGCGACGCCTTCCAGGAAGTGGATTACGGCAAGCTGTTCGGCGGCATGTGCAAATGGGTCGCCGAGATCGACAGCGCCGACCGCGTGCCGGAGATGATCTCCCGCGCCTTCCACACCGCGATGGCCGGCCGCCCCGGCCCGGTGGTGCTGGCCCTGCCGGAAGACACGCTGACCGAGACCGCGGACGTCGCCATCGCCCCGCGGGCGGAACCGGTGGAGTGCGCCCCCACGCCGGCGCAACTGGCGTCCTTCGGCGCGCTGCTGGCCAAGGCGGAACGGCCGCTTCTGGTGGTCGGCGGCTCCCGCTGGACGGCGGAGTCGGTCGCGGCGCTGCAGGGCTTTGCCGAGAAGCTGTCGCTGCCGGTGGCGGTGACCTTCCGCCGCCAGATGCTGTTCGACCATTGCCACCCGCTCTATGCCGGCGACATCGGGCTGGGCATCAACCCGAAGCTGACGGCTCTGGTCAGGGACAGCGACTTGCTGATCCTGCTGGGCGACCGCTTCTCCGAAGTGCCGTCGCAGAGCTACGACCTGCTCGGCATTCCCGATCCGGGGAAGGCCATCGTGCACATCCACCCCGGTGCCGAAGAGATCGGCCGCGTCTATCGCCCCTCGCTGGGCATGGTCGCCACGCCGGCCGCCTTCCTCGACGCGGTGGCGGAACTGAGCCTGAGCGCGAAACCGGACTGGAAGGCCCGCGCAGAGGCCGCGCACGCCGCCTATGAGGCCTGGAGCACCCCACCCGACTCCATCCCCGGCGACGTGCAGATGGGCCGCATCATGGCCTGGCTGGAAGACCGGCTGGAGCATGACGCAATCTTCACCAACGGCGCCGGCAACTACGCCACCTGGATTCACCGTTTCCACCGCTTCCGCCGCTTCGGCACCCAGGCGGCACCGGTGTGCGGATCCATGGGCTACGGCCTGCCGGCCGCCATCGCCGCCAAGCTGCAGCACCGCACCCGCGACGTGCTGTGCTTCGCCGGCGACGGCTGCTTCCAGATGACCGGGCTGGAGTTCGGCACCGCCGTTCAGGAAGGGGCCGCCGTGATCGTGCTGGTCGTCGACAACGGCATGTACGGCACCATCCGCATGCATCAGGAGCGCGAGTATCCCGGCCGTGTGTCCGGCACCCGGCTGCAGAATCCCGACTTCGCCGCCTTCGCCCGCGCCTATGGCGGCCATGGCGAGACGGTGGAGACCACCGACAAGTTCGCCCCGGCCTTCGAGCGTGCCCGCGCGTCGGGCCTGCCGGCGATCATCCACATCAAGCTCGACCCCGAAGCCCTGACCCCGACCCGGACGCTCTCCGAGATCCGCGCGGCGGGGAAGGGGAAGTGATTTAGCCCTTCGACCCGTTAGTCCCCTCTCCCCCCGGGGAGAGGGAGGATCCCGGATCCTCAGTAACGCCTCGCTTTTTGACCCAAGGAGCCACCCCGGTGCAGCACAGCGACATCCTCTCCCGTTTCGGCCTGACCTCCAGCGAAGCCGGTCTCACCGCCCGGTCGCCGGTGGACGGCGCCACGCTCGCCACGGTGGCGGAGACCGCGCCGTCGCAGGTGTCGGACATCGTCGCCAACGCCGCCCGCGCCTTCGAGGCGTGGCGTTCCGTGCCGGCCCCGCGCCGCGGCGAGCTGGTCCGCCTGCTGGGCGAGGAGCTGCGCGCCGCCAAGGAGGATCTCGGCCGTCTGGTTTCGCTGGAAGCCGGCAAGATCTACCAGGAAGGCCTGGGCGAAGTGCAGGAGATGATCGACATCTGCGACTTCGCCGTCGGCCTGTCGCGCCAGCTCTACGGCCTGACCATCGCCTCTGAGCGCCCGGGCCACACCATGCGCGAGACCTGGCACCCGGCCGGCCCTTGCCTCGTCATCTCCGCCTTCAACTTCCCGGTGGCGGTGTGGTCGTGGAACGCGGCGCTGGCGCTGGTCTGCGGCGACCCGGTCGTCTGGAAGCCGTCGGAGAAGACCCCGCTGACCGCCGCCGCCTGTCAGGTGATCTTCGACCGCGCCGTCGCCCGCTTCGGCGACGCGCCGGCCAACCTGTCCCAGGTCGTCCAGGGCGGCCGTGAGATCGGCGAGGCGCTGGTCGCCCACCCCGGCTTCCCCATCGTCTCGGCAACCGGCTCCACCCGCATGGGCCGCGAGGTCGCAAAGGTGGTGGCGGAACGCTTCGGCCGCTCGATCCTGGAGCTGGGCGGCAACAACGCCATGATCGTGGCGCCGTCGGCCGACCTCGACATGGCTCTGCGCGCCATCCTGTTCTCCGCCGTCGGCACCTGCGGCCAGCGCTGCACCACGCTGCGCCGGCTGATCGTCCACCGCTCGGTCAAGGACCAGCTGCTGCCACGCCTGAAGGCGGCCTATGGCTCGGTTTCGATCGGCAGCCCGCTGGAGACCGGCGTGCTGATGGGTCCGCTGGTGGACGCCGACGCCTTCAAGGCGATGCAGCGTGCCCTGGACTCCGCGAAGGCCGAGGGCGGCACGGTGACCGGTGGCGAGCGCACGCTGACCGACCGCTTCCCCAACGCCTATTACGTCACCCCGGCCATCGTCGAGATGCCGGCCCAGACCGAGGTGGTGCGTCACGAGACCTTCGCGCCGATCCTCTACGTCATGACCTACGACACGCTGGAGGAGGCCATCGCGCTGCAGAACGCGGTGCCGCAGGGCCTGTCGTCCTGCATCTTCTCCACCGACATCCGTGAGACGGAGCGCTTCCTGTCGGCCGCCGGGTCCGACTGCGGCATCGCCAACGTCAACATCGGCCCCAGCGGTGCGGAGATCGGCGGCGCCTTCGGCGGCGAGAAGGAGACCGGCGGCGGCCGCGAGTCCGGGTCGGATTCGTGGAAGGCCTACATGCGCCGCCAGACCGCGACGGTGAACTACTCCTCCGCGCTGCCGCTCGCCCAGGGCATCAAGTTCGAGATCATGGGCTGATCGACGGCCGGGTCTCGGCCTCCGCGGCGTCATCGCCCCTTGCGGCCCTGTTCGACCGGCGAGACACTCCGGCAGCGAAGGTGAAATCGAGGGAAGCGATGGCGGACGCGGCAGGTCATTCGGTTCTGGCACGCCTGCAAGCCCTGCGGGCGGCGCCGGAACCGCTGGCGGCCCTGCTGGCCGACCTGCGCGGGATCGAACATGGCGGCGATCCCCGCTTCGCCATGACGCTCGACCATTATCTGCAAAGCTGGCTGGGCAGCCAGCCGCGCGAGGTGTTCCGGCTGGCCGGTCCCCGCCTGCTGATCCTGGCGCCGGCCGATGCCGGGCCGCTGCTCGACGCCGGGGCGAAGGCGCTGGGCCACATGCTGCTGTCCCACGGCTTCGGCACGCTCCACGCCACCCGCTACGACGTGGCGACGGAGATGGAGCGGCTTTTCGCCGACCTGTTCCCCAATGACGCCACCGCCGCCCTGCGCGAGGCGGCGGAGCGCGCGCCCACCGCGGCGCTCGCCCATCTGCTGGAGGTGGAGCGGGTGCTGCACGGTGCCGATGTCGACAGCATCGTCCGCGAACAGCCGATCTGGTCTTTCGCTGCCGAGCGCCCCGCCGTGGTCGCTACCGAACTGGCGGTGTCTCTGGAGGAGCTGGAATCCCGCCTCTCGCTGTCGCTTCGGCGCGATTCCTGGCTGCGGCACGAGGTGGCGGTGCGTCTCGACCGCGGGCTGTTACGCCATATCGCCCGCGACCGCGCCCGCGATCCCCGCCCCTTCACCGTCGATCTGCACACCGCGACGGTGCTGGACGACGACTTCGAAGAGCTGGCCCGCGCCATCCCGACGGAGATGCGGGGGCGAATCACCGCCGAGCTTCCCTGCTGGGAACTCACCCTCGCCCCGTCCCAGGTGGTCGCGGCGGCGGGACGCCTTACCGATGCCGGATTCGCGGTGGCGCTGGACCATATGCCGCTGGCGGCCCTCGACAGTCTCGATCTGGCAGGGCTGGAACCCGTCTTCATCAAGACGCAATGGATCCATGGAGCCGCCGGCGCCGCCGACAAACTCTCCGCCGCGGTCGCCCGCTTCGGTACCGGGCGGCTGGTGCTGTGGCGCTGCGACGAGCCCATGGCCCTCGACACCGGGCGCGCCGCCGGGGTCACACTTTTCCAAGGCCGCGCAGCCGATGCCGCCGCCGCCTCTCCCCACGGCCTGCCCGAGATCCAGCCCCGCCCTGTCGCCGAGGAACCGGAAGAGCCGGAAGAACCGGAAGAGGCCGCCCCTGCCATGGTGGAAATGGTGGAGCCGGCACCCCCGTCCCGCCCTGGCCTGCTCGGCCGGCTACTGGGGCGCGGTTGACGGCCGCACAGCGCAGGCATCCGCTCCCCGCGATTGACAGCCGGTCATTACGGGTTCCTAATAGTTAAAATGCTAACGAACGACGAAGGCGTCGGATGTCCGTCCAAGCGCCCAGCCAAACACCCGCGAAGCCCATCCCCGCCGCGGCGACCTCCCGCTCTCCCCGCCTGCTGAACGCCACCGTTTTCGGGCTTGTCGGGGCCTTCGGGCTGCTGTCCTACATCGGCATCGGCCATGGGATGGAGGCGCTGTGGAACCCGACCGGCGCCGTCATCATCGCCGGCGGCATTACCGTTGCCGCCTTGATGGCCTTCCGGGCCAGCGAGTTGCACGCCGCCCTGGCCTCGCTCCGCGCGATCTTCCGCGACGACGAGTCCATCGCCCCCGACATCGCGGAGCTGGTGGCCTTCGCCCGCCTCTATCAGCGCGGACAGATCCAGCGGGCGGAGGAACAGGGGACCAAGGCCGGCAGTCCCTTTCTGCGGCTGGGGTTGCAGCTGATCGCCGACGGCACGCCGGTCAACGACATCCTCCATGTGATGAACTGGCGCATCCAGAAGCTGATCGAGCGCGAGTCGGTGCAGTCGCGCCTGTACCGCACCCTGGCCGGACTGGCGCCCGCCTTCGGGCTGCTGGCGACTCTGGTCGGGCTGATCGGCATGATGGCGCAACTCGGCACCGCCACCATCTCGCAGGTGGGCGAGCACATGTCGGTGGCGCTGGTGGCGACGCTGTACGGCGTGGTGCTGGCCAACCTCGTCTTCAAGCCGATCGCCATCAAGCTGGAACAGCGCACGGCGCGGCGCGTGGCGATGCTGAACGTGCTGCTGGAGGGCATCATCCTGGTGCGTCTCGGCCGCTCGCCGACGGTCATCGCCGAAGCGCTCGCCGAGTTCGTGCGCGAGCGCGGGGACGAACTCCATGGCACCTCCTGACGATGGGGTGCGGGACCGGGAACTGGCGCCGGACGACGCGCAGGACCTCGCCACCCCCACCTGGGCGACCAATTTCGGATCGAACGGCGGCCTGCTGCCCGCAGCGGCGGATGAGGACCAGGAGATCTGGCTGCTCAGCTACTCCGACCTCGTCACGCTCCTGCTGTCGGTGTTCGTCATGCTGCTGGCGATCACCACGCTGAAGGACCAGCTTCCGACCACGCCACAGCCGGAAACGCCCGCCGTCGCGCTCCACACGACCTCGACGCTCCCGCCCCTGTTCGACGAGCCGGAACCGGCCATGGTTCCCCAGCCGGCTCCGCCAGAGCCCATCCAACCGCCAGACCCACGCCCGCGCCTGGACGACGACGAGGTGGCGGTGACAGCCCCCGATCTGGTCGCGGCACGGTGGCGCGAAGCCCTGGCGAAGCTGGGCGTGCCGCCCAGCGTGGCGGTCGACGTGCAGCAGAACCGCGTCGGCATCGTCATCGGCGACGGCATCCTCTTCGCCCCCGGACAGGCCGACCTGACGCCGGGCGGCGACGGGCTGCTGCGTCGGCTGGCCCCGACGCTGGCGGCGACCCGTGGCGAGGTGGTGGTGGAGGGGCACAGCGACTCCACGCCGATCGCCAACCGCCGCTTCCCCTCCAACTGGGAATTGTCGGGCGGCCGGGCGGCCAGCGTGGTCCGTCGCCTGATCGAACTGGGGCTGCCGCCGGACCGGCTGTCGGCGGTGGGCTTCGCCGATACCCGGCCGCTGTCCGCCGGCAGCGATCCGGCATCGCTGGCACGCAACCGCCGCGTCGCCATCACCATCCAGGCCGACGGCATTCCCGCCGGCCACGAGCCCGTCAGAGCGATTCAATAGGGGCAGGGTTTGATTTGACGCAATGCAGCGACACGGCGGAGGGGGCTATGCTGAGGTCTGGTGGTCGATCTGGTTGACGTATTGTCCTCCACCCCGATGGCGCCGCCCCCGGCGGTTGTTTCCCCGGCGGAAACATCCAAAGGAGGCATCCTGGCGCCCCTTCCCCCGCCCGCCGGGGGAAGGTCGGGGAGGCCTCATCCTGCGGCGCTGCCGTGGCCGCCACCATCCCGCACGGTTCCCGTCCCGCCCAACCGGCCGGAGTGACCATGTCCGTTCAGCCTTCCACGCAACCGTCCGCCGACCAACCTGCCGCCCCTGCCACCGAGATTCCGGCCACCGCGAATCCGGCCACCGGGCAGGTGGTCGCCGTCCGTGGCTCGGTCATCGACCTCCGCTTTCCGGAAGCGGCGCTGCCGCCGCTGTTCGATGCGGTGGAGATCCTGTGGGACGGCCCCGAACGGCTGGTGGCGGAGGTGCAGAGCCATCTCGACGCCGGAACCGCGCGCGCCATCGCTCTGCAGGGCACGTCCGGGCTGCGCCGCGGCACGCCGGCGCGCTCCACGGGCGGCCCGCTGACCGCCCCGGTGGGCGACGCGGTGCTGGGCCGGCTGATCGACGTCATGGGGCTGGCGCGCGACGACGGGCCGGAACTGCCGCCCGACACCCCGCGCGCGCCGATCCACCGCGCCCCGCCGCCGCTCGCCCGCCGCAGTCCGCGCCGCGACCTGTTGGAAACCGGCATCAAGGTGATCGACCTGCTGGCCCCGATGGCCCGTGGCGGCAAGGCCGCCATGTTCGGCGGCGCCGGGGTCGGCAAGACCGTGCTGGTGATGGAGCTGATCCGCAAGATGGTGGAGCGCCACACCGGCATCTCCGTCTTCGCCGGCATCGGCGAACGCTCCCGCGAGGGGCAGGAACTGTGGGAGGAGATGCAGCGCTCCGGCGTGCTCGACCGCACCGCGCTGGTCTTCGGCCAGATGAACGAGCCGCCGGGTGCGCGCTGGCGCGTCGGCCTGACCGCGCTGACCATCGCCGAGCACTTCCGCGACGAGGAACGGCGTGACGTGCTGCTGCTGATGGACAATGTCTTCCGCTTCGTCCAGGCCGGTGCCGAGGTGTCGGGCCTGCTGGGCCGCCTGCCGTCGCGCGTCGGCTATCAGCCGACGCTCGCCAGCGAGATCGCGGAGCTTGAGGAGCGGGTGGCCTCCACCCCCGGCGCGGTGGTGACGGCGATCCAGGCGGTCTATGTCCCGGCCGACGACTTCACCGACCCGGCGGTGGCGGAACTGTTCAGCCATCTCGACAGCTCCATCGTGCTGTCGCGTGCCATGGCGGCGGAGGGGCTGTACCCGGCGGTCGATCCGCTGACCTCCACCTCCAGCCTGCTCGACCCGCTGGTGGTGGGGGAGGCGCATTACCGGCTGGCGGAGGAGGTGCGCAAGACCATTGCCCATTATCGCGAATTGCAGGACGTCATCGCGCTGCTGGGCATGGAGGAGCTGAGCGCCGCCGACCGTCTGGCCGTGCGCCGCGCCCGCCGCCTGCAGCGTTTCCTGACCCAGCCCTTCATGGTGACGGAGGCCTTCACCGGCCATGCCGGCGTCAGCGTGCCGCTGGAGGAAACGCTGAAGGGCTGCCGCGCCATACTGGACGGCGACTGCGACGACTGGGCCGAAAGCGCCTTCTTCATGACCGGCACCCTGGATCAGGTCCGCGAGCGCGACAGCGCCGGGAGGGGAGCATGAGCGACCTCTCCCTCATCATCACCACGCCGACCTCCGTCGCCGCCCAGCTCACCGGCCTCCGCCATCTGCGGGCGGAGGATGCCAGCGGCGCCTTCGGCATCTGGCCCGGCCATGCCGACCTGCTGACCGCCCTGGCGATCTCCGTCATCAGCTGGCGCGGCGCCGACGGGCGGGAGGGGCATTGCGCGGTGCGCGGCGGGGTGCTGACCATCCGCGACGGCGCGAAGATCGCAGTGGCGACGCGCGAGGCGGTGCCGGGCGACGACCTCCGCGCGCTGGAGCGCGACGTGCTGGCCCGCTTCCGCCGCAATGTGGAGGAGGAGGGGGAGGCGCGATCCGGCGCCCGCCGCATGCATCTGGCCGCGATCCGCCACATCCTGGCCTATCTGCGCCCGGACCGCCGCCGTTCGGAGAATCCCGGCGGGCCCTTCGCACCGACCCCCGACGGCGGGGAGGAAGCACCATGACCGACGAGCAGGATCCGCTTTCCGGCAGCGTCCGCCGCCAGCGCGAACGGCGGGAGCATTGGCTGCGCGAGGGCGAACGGCCGATGGGCCGCAATCTCGCCCTGATCGGGGCGCTGGGCTGGCTGGTGATCGTGCCGACGCTGGCCGGCCTGTTCGCCGGGCGCTGGCTCGACGAGCGGGCCGGCGGCGGAATCTTCTGGACGGCAGCGCTGCTGTTCGCGGGCGTGGTGCTCGGCGGATGGCTCGCCTGGAACCGTATCGAACAGGAACGCTGACATGACGACCGTCCCCTTCCTTGTCCCTGTCGTTGCCGGGGCATTGGCCGGTCTGGCGCTCGGCGTCCTGTTCTTCCGCGGGCTGGCCGCGACGGCACGGCTCTATGCGCTGGGCGGGGTCCGCCGGGCGGTGCCGCTCTATTTGCTTCGGCTGGCCGGCGCCACCGCCGGATTCACCATCGCCGCCCTCTGGGGCGGGGCGGAGGCGCTGCTGGCGATGCTTGCCGGCTTCCAATTGGCCCGCGCCGTTGTGGTTCGCCGGGAAAAGCGGGCGCAGGAGGGGACGCCATGACCGAATCGCCTCTGACGACGCCGGTGGTCTTCCTGCTGGGTCCGGTCCCGGTCACGCTGCCGGTCGTCGCCACCTGGGGACTGATGGCGGTGATGGTGCTGGGATCGGCGCTGGCGACCCGGCGGCTGCGGGTGGAGCGGCCCGGCCCGGTCCAGACGGTGCTGGAACTGGTGGTGGAGACGTTGCGCCGCCAGATCGCCGAGACGATGCAGACCGACGCCACCCCCTTCCTGCCGCTGCTGGGCACGCTGTTCCTTTATCTGGCGGTCGCCAACCTGTCGGGGCTGGTGCCGGGCATGAAGGCGCCGACCGCTTTCCTGGAGACCGCGGTGGCGCTGGCGCTGGTCGTGCTGCTGGCATCGCAGGCGCTGGGCATCCGCCGCCGTGGCCTGTGGTCTTACCTGAAGGGCTTCGCCCACCCTACCCCGCTGCTGCTGCCGCTGAACCTGCTGTCGGAGCTGACGCGCGCCTTCTCGCTGTCGATCCGCCTGTTCGGCAACGTGATGAGCGGGGAGTTCGTCATCGCCATCGTGCTGTCGCTGGCCGGCCTGTTCGTGCCGGTGCCGCTGATGGCGCTGGAACTGCTGCTGGGCCTCGTCCAGGCGTACATCTTCACCATTCTTGCCGCGGTCTTCATCGGCGGCGCCGTCGGAACAATCGAGAAGGGCTAAAAACCATGGACGTCCATGCCATCAGCATCCTGGGCGCCGCACTGGCGGTGTCGGTCGGCGCCATCGGTCCGGCATTGGCGGAGGGTCGCGCCGTCGCCGCCGCGATGGAGGCCATCGCCCGCCAGCCGGAAGCCGCCAACACCCTGTCACGCACCCTGTTCGTCGGTCTGGCGATGATCGAGACCATGGCGATCTACTGCCTCGTCGTGGCGCTGCTTCTGCTGTTCGCCAACCCGTTCGCCTGAGTGCCGCAATTCCGAGGTCCGCCATGCACATCGACGGTTGGACGCTTCTGCTCCAGGCGGTCAATTTCCTAATCCTGGTCTGGCTGCTGCGCCGCTTCCTCTACCGCCCGATCCTGGCGGTGATCGCCGAGCGGCAGGCCGCCACCGAGCGGGTTCGCACCGAGGCCGAGGCGGCGCGCCAAGCCGCCGAGACCGCGCGCCAGACCCTGGAGGCGCAGCGCACCGCCCTGCCCGCCGAACGCGACCGCCTGATCGCCGCCGCCCGTGTCGAAGCGGAGGCCGAACGCGCCGCCCTGCTGGAGAAGGCGCGGACCGAGGCCGACCACGCGCTGGAGGAGGCCCGCAGCCGGTTGGCCGACGAGCGGGCGCAGGCGCTGGACGCGCTGCAGCGCCATGCCGCCGATCTCGGCACCCAACTGGCGACCCGGCTGCTGCGCGACGCCCCGTCCGGGACCCTGACCCGCCCGCTGCTGGAAGAGGCCTGCGCCGCAGTGGAGGCTCTAAGCGCCCCCCAACGCCATGCACTGGTTGACGGCATCGATCCGGTGCCGGTGCGCCTTGCCGTCGCCGGATTGCTGCCGACGGAGGACGCCGCCCGGACGCGCGACCGGCTGGCGGCGGCGTTCGGCCGACCGGTGGCCTTGGAGCAGGTCGAGGACCCGTCGCTGATCGCCGGGGTGGAACTGCATTTTGCCCACAGCGTCGTCCGCCGCAGTTGGAAACAGACGCTGTCCGAGGCGAGGGAGGAGATGACCCGTCATGACTCCGCAAGAAGCGATGCCGACGCCCTCGCTTGAGGACGCGCTCGACGCCTGGATGCCGGGCGCGCTGCGCCGGCTGGACGGGCTGGACACGGCTGCGCGGCTGGAATCGGTCGGGCGGGTGGAGTCGGTCGGCGACGGCATCGCCCATGTCTCCGGGCTGCCCGACGTCCGGGTGGACGAGCTTCTGCTGTTCCCCGGCGGCGTCGCCGGGCTGGCCATGGATCTGGACGAGCAGATCGGCTGCGTCCTGCTGGGCGACGCCGCGAAGGTGACGGCCGGCGGTACCGTCCACGGCACCGGGACGGTGCTGCGCGTGCCCGTCGGCGATGGGTTGATGGGGCGGGTGGTCGACCCGCTGGGCAATCCACTGGACGATGGCCCGCCGGTGGAGGCCGAAGGGTGGGAGCCGGTGGAGCGTCCCGCCCCGACCATTGCGGAGCGCGCGGCGGTGTCGGAGCCGCTGCTGACCGGCACCGTGGTCATCGACGCCATGTTTCCGCTCGGCCGCGGCCAGCGCGAGTTGCTGATCGGCGACCGCGCCACCGGCAAGACGGCCATCGCGGTGGACGCCATCCTCAACCAGACCGACGGCGATGTTTTCTGCATCTATGTCGCCGTCGGGCAGAAGGCGTCGGGCGTGCGTGCGGCGATCGAGGCGGTGCGCCAGGGCGGTGCGGCGGCGCGCACGCTGTTCGTCATCGCCGCCGCCGATTCCGCCCCCGGCCTGCAATGGCTGGCGCCCTACGCCGGCTTCACCATGGCCGAGCATTTCCGCGACAGCGGCCGGCACGCCCTGGTCATCGTCGACGATCTGTCGAAGCATGCGGCGGTCCACCGCCAGATCTCCCTCCTGCTGCGCCGCCCGCCGGGGCGGGAGGCCTATCCCGGCGACGTCTTCTACCTGCACAGCCGCCTGCTGGAACGCGCGGCCAAGCTGACGGCCGCCAAGGGCGGCGGCTCGCTGACCGCCTTGCCCATCGCCGAAACCCAGAGCGGCAACCTGTCGGCCTACATTCCGACCAACCTGATCTCCATCACCGACGGGCAGGTCTGCCTGGACGCCAAGCTGTTCTACGAGGGGCAGAAGCCGGCGGTGGACATCGGCCGCAGCGTGTCGCGCGTCGGCGGCAAGGCCCAGCCGCCGGTGCTGCGCAATCTCGCCGAACCGCTGCGGCTCGACTACGCCCAGTTCCTGGAGCTGGAGGTGTTCACCCGCTTCGGCGGACTGGTGGACGAGCGGACGCGCAAGGCGGTGGCGCACGGCCAGCGCATGCGGGCCCTGTTGGCCCAGCGCCACCTGTCGCCCCGGCCGCTGGCGGTCCAGGCGGCGCAGTTGCTGGCGCTGGCCGACGGCACGCTGGATGGCTTGGCCCTGGAGGCGATCCCGCGCTTCCAGGCGGCACTCGCCACCCTTGCCGACGCCCGCCCGCCGAAGATCGGCGAGACGCTGGACGACGCCACCAAGACGGCATTGCGCGACCTGATCGCGCAAGCGGTCGTCGGCCTTGGCGGAGCCACGCCATGACGGAACGGCTGACGGAAGTCGAAGCGCGGCGGGCCAGTGTGCAGGATTTGGGGGCGGTGACCGATGTCATGCGCTCGCTCGCCGCCATGCGGCTGCAGCAGGCGCTCGGCACGCTGGCCGGCACCCGCGCCTATGCCGAGGTGATCGCCGGGGCGCTGGCCCAGGCGGCCACGCTGCTGGACGACGCCCCGATGCAGTGGCCGGCGAACGGACGCGGCCACTCCGCGCTCGTGCTGTTCGCGCCGGAACATGGCTTCGTCGGCGCCTTCGCCGAACGGCTGGTCGAGGCGGCGCTCGCCGCCCCGCCCGGCTGTGCGTTGTGGGTGGTGGGCCAGCGCGGCGCCGCCCTGCTGGACGAGCGCGGCCGTCCGCCCGCCTGGTGCGCGGCGATGGCGACCAACACCGATGCCGTCACCGCCACCGCCCGGCGCATCGCCGACGCGCTCTATCGCGCGGCGGCGGACGGGCGGCTGGGCCGGGTGGAGCTGCTCTACGGCCGCACCAACGCCGGGGCGCCGCCGGAGCTGGTGCGCCGGCCGCTGCTGCCGCTCGGCCTGCCGCGGGACGGTGCCCGGCCGGCGCCGCCGCTCATCAACATGCCGCCGCGCGAGCTGATCGCCCGTCTGGTGGACGAGTATGTCTTCGCCCTGCTGGCCGACGCCGCGATGGAGAGCTTCGCCGCGGAGAATGCCGCCCGCCTCACCACCATGATGACCGCCCGCCACAACATCGAAACCACGCTGGACGAGCTGACCGCCACGGCGCGCCACCTGCGCCAGGAGCAGGTTACGAATGAGCTGATCGAGCTGGTGTCGGGGGCCGAGGCGATGGGGTGAGAGGACGCGCCAACGCCACCAGCAGTTCCGCCGCCGCCAGCGCCGCGATCACCTCCGGCCGCTTGTCGCCGGTCAGCGCGGCACCGATGGGACAGGTCAGCCCCTCCAATACATTGACCTCCCGCCCCCGCGCCCGGAACCAGCGTTCGAACTTCGCGCGTTTCGTCGCCGAACCGATCATGCCAACATAGGCCGCATCGCCCCGGCGCAAGGCCGCCTCGGTGATCTCGAAATCCAGCGCATGGCTGTGGGTCAGCACCAGATAGCCCGCGCCGGCCGGCGCGCTCGTCAGCGGGTCGAGCGGGCTGTCGGTCAGGATGCGCTCCACCCCGGCAGGGATCGTTTCGGGAAACTCCTGCGCCCGGCCGTCGATCCACAGCAGGCGCAGCGGCAGCGGAGCGAAGGCGCTCGCCATCGCACGCCCGACATGGCCGGCACCGAACAGCAGCAGGGTCGGACGCGCCAACAGCGCCAGGCGCTCCCGCTCCCGCAACGCGGCGAGAGTGCCGGCATCGGCCCACTCCAGACGCAGCACGACATGCCCACCGCAGCATTGCCCGGTCGCCGGCCCCAGCGGAAGGTCGAGCGCTTCGGCGGCGGTGCCATCCTCGAGCATCCGCCGCGCGGTGGCGATGGCGGTCCATTCCAGGCGGCCGCCGCCGACGGTGCCAGCGCAGGACTCCCGCCCCACAAGCATGCCGGCCCCCTCCTCGCGCGGGGTGGAGCCGCGCGCCTCGGCGACGGTGACGAGGATGGCAGGGGCGCCCTGGGACAGCCAGTTCGAGAGGGTGGTGGAGAGGGCTGTCATACCAGTTCAGGTGGGAGTGGCGAAGCGCCTTGCCCCCTCCCCGACCCTCCCCCGCTTTCAGCGGGAGAGGGGGCCTTTTGCGAAGCGGCGGCAGTCCCCTCCACCGCCAATGGCGGGGGGGGGGTAGGG
>NZ_LGQY01000025.1:0-42310 GCF_003116065.1 Azospirillum sp. TSO5
GACAGCAAGGTGATCGTCGCCATCAACAAGGACGAGGAGGCGCCGATCTTCCAGGTCGCCGACTACGGCCTTGTCGCCGATCTGTTCAAGGTGCTGCCGGAGCTGCAGCAGGCCGTCTGATCCCGTTCATTTCCTCCGTTACCCGAAGAGGTCCCCCATGACCGCCGCCGCGATCCCCTACACCCCGCCGCTGAAAGAGATCCGCTTCGTCCTCGACCACCTCGCCGGCATGGCCGACGTCGCGGCTCTGCCAGGCTTCGAGGATGCCAGCCCCGACATGGTGGACAGCATCCTGGGCGAGGCGGCGAAGATCGCCGAGAATGTCCTGGCTCCGCTGAACCGCATCGGCGACGTCCAGGGTGCCAAGCTCGGCGCCGACGGCATCGCCCGCACGGCGGAGGGCTGGGGGGAAGCGTGGCAGGCGCTGGTGGAGGGCGGCTGGAACGGGCTGCCCTTCGATCCGACGCGCGGCGGCATGGGGCTGCCCAACCTGCTGAACACCGCGGTGCAGGAGATGTGGCATTCCGCCAACATGGCCTTCGCGCTCTGCCCGATGCTGACGCAGGGGGCGGTGAACGCGGTGCAGCTCTATGGGTCGGACGCGCTGAAGGACATCTATTTGCCCAAGATGATCTCGGGCGAGTGGACCGGCACCATGAACATCACCGAGCCGCAGGCGGGCAGCGACCTTGCCGCCACGCGGTCGCGCGCGGTGCCGAACGGCGACCATTACTTGGTCAGCGGGCAGAAGATCTTCATCACCTACGGTGACCATGACCTGACGGAGAACATCGTCCATCTGGTGCTGGCCCGCCTGCCCGACGCGCCTCCGGGCGTGAAGGGCATCAGCCTGTTCGTCGTACCGAAATTCCTGGTCAACGCCGACGGCAGCCTGGGCGCCCGCAATCAGGTGAAATGCGTGTCGCTGGAGCACAAGCTGGGCATCCACGGCAGCCCGACCGCCGTGCTGTCCTTCGGCGACGAGGGTGGGGCGACCGGCTTCCTGGTGGGCGAGCCGAACCGCGGCCTGGAATACATGTTCGCCATGATGAACCATGCCCGGCTGAACGTCGCCATGCAGGGCCTGTCGATCGCCGAGCGCGCCTATCAGCAGGCCTTGGCCTATGCCCGCGACCGCGTGCAGGGCAAGCCGCTGGGCTGGACCGAGGGCCAGTCGAAGGGCATCGTCAACCATCCCGACGTCCGCCGCCTGCTGATGGGCATGAAGGCGCGGATCGAGGCGATGCGCGGCATCCTCTACACCGCCGCCGCCGCGGTGGACGTGGCGCATCACCATGACGACGTGGCCGCCCGCGGCCGGGCCGCCCTGCTGGTCGACCTGCTGACCCCCATCGCCAAGGGCTGGTGCACCGAGACCGGCCAGCAACTGGCGTCGGACGGTGTGCAGATCCATGGCGGCATGGGCTTCATCGAGGAGACCGGGGCCGCCCAGCATCTGCGCGACGCCCGTATCACCACGATCTACGAGGGCACGACCGCCATCCAGGCGAATGACCTGATCAACCGTAAGATCCTGCGCGACGGCGGGGCGACCGCCAACGGGCTGCTCGACGAGATCGCGGCGCTGGGCGGCGAGCTGTCCGGCCATGCGGACGAAGCGTTGCGGGTCACCGGTGCCGAACTGGTCGCTGCGGCACATGAGGCCAAGCAGGCGGTGGCCTGGGTGCTGAGCGTGGCGAAGCAGGACCCGCGCCTGCCCGCCGCCGCGTCGGTGACTCTGCTGGAGCTGATGGGGGTGGTCGCCGGCGGCTGGCAGCTGGCCCGCGCCGCCAAGGTGGCGGCGGAGCGGCTGGCGGCGGGCGATACCGACACCGCCTTCCTGTCGGCCAAGCCGCTGACCGCCCGCTTCTTCGCCACCCATGTGCTGCCGAAGGCGGCGGCGCTGCGGGCGACCGTGGTCAACG
This sequence comes from Azospirillum sp. TSO5, assembly GCF_003116065.1. Taxonomy (NCBI): domain Bacteria; kingdom Pseudomonadati; phylum Pseudomonadota; class Alphaproteobacteria; order Rhodospirillales; family Azospirillaceae; genus Azospirillum; species Azospirillum sp. TSO5. The sequence goes on from NZ_LGQY01000025.1 coordinate 1,926, forward strand.
GCTCCGCGAGCGTGATGGCGCTGAGCGAGGAGCAGCTGTTCGGCGCGGCTTGACGGAGTCGCGCTTACCGGTTGGTGCCGGGGTCTTTGGCCCCTTGGTGGGTGTCGCGGGCGGTTGGGGGACCTCCCGCCACTGCCCCGGCGCCAGCCCCTCCAATGTCCAATCGCCGATCGACCAGCGGATCAGCCGCAGGGTGGGGAAGCCGACCGCCGCGGTCATGCGGCGGACCTGCCGGTTGCGTCCCTCACGCAAGGTCAGCGCGATCCAACTGGTGGGGATGGCGGCGCGGTAGCGCACCGGCGGGTCGCGCGGCCACAGCGACTCCGGCTCCTCCATCCGCCGCACCTCGGCCGGCAGGGTGGGGCCGTCCTTCAGCGTGACGCCGCGGCGCAGAGCTTCCAGCGCCTCGTCGGTCGGGATACCCTCCACCTGCACCCAATAGGTCTTCGGCATCTTGTTGGTGGGCGAGGCGATGCGGGCGATCAGCGGGCCGTCGTCGCTCAGCGCCAGCAGCCCCTCGCTGTCGCGGTCGAGCCGGCCGGCGGCATAGACGCCCTTCACCGGCACCAACTCCGCCAGGGTCGGGCGGCCCTGGTCGTCGGTGAATTGCGGCAGCACGCCATAGGGCTTGTTCAGCAGGATCAGGCGCGGCACGGGCTTGCTTCCTTGCGCGGTTCAGGAAAGGCGCTATCGTTCGCACCCCAACATGATCTCTTGATAGCAGGGGTTCGGCCGTGACGCTTCTGTTCTGCTCCGCCAGCGACAGCGCCGAGGATTGGCGCCGCGAAATCGCCCGCCATCTTCCCGGCGTGGAGATGCGCGTCTGGCCCGAGACCGGCGACGCCGCCGACATCGAGGTGGCGGTGGTGTGGAAGCCGCCGGCCGGCATGCTGGCGACGCTGCCCAACCTGAAGCTGATCGTCTCGCTGGGCGCCGGGGTGGAGCCGATCCTGCAGGATCCGACCCTGCCCGACGTGCCGCTGGTCCGCATGGTGGCGGACGGGCTGACGGTCGACATGGCCGGCTATGTGGCCTTCCAAGTGCTGTATTGGCACCGGCTGATGGATGGCTATGCCGCCCTCCAGGCCGAGGCGCGGTGGGAGCAGAGGGACCATCGCCCGGCCTCCGAGGTGACCGTCGGCTTCCTGGGGCTGGGAGAGCTGGGGGCGGCGTCGGCCCGCACGTTGCAGACCCTGGACTACCGCCTGATGGGCTGGAGCCGCAGCCCGAAGAGCATCGAGGGGGTGGAGAGCTTCTCCGGTCCCGACGGGCTGGCGGCGATGCTGCCGCAGTGCGATTTCCTCGTTTGCCTGCTGCCGTTGACCGACGAGACCCGCGGCATCATGGATGCGTCGCTGTTCGCCGCCTTGCCCAAGGGTGCGGTGGTCATCAACGCCGCCCGCGGCGGGCATCTGGTCGAGTCGGACCTGCTCGACGCGCTGGAGAGCGGGCATCTGCATGGCGCCAGCCTGGACGTCTTCGCGACGGAGCCGCTGCCGGCCGACCATCCGCTCTGGCGCCATCCGCAGGTCCGCATCACCCCCCATGTCGCCGGGATCACCCACCCGTCGCGCTGCGCCGTGCAGGTGGCTGACGCGGTGAAGGCCCTGCACGACGGCCGGCCGCTGCCCAATCTGGTGGACCGCAGCCGGGGGTACTGAGCTGGCAAAAAGGACTTTCCTCGGCCGTCATCCCCGCGAAGGCGGGGATCCAGGCTTCCGGCTCAAACGCTTGGAAAGTCTGGATTCCCGCCTGCGCGGGAATGACGGTCGACGAACGTTTCAGCGCAGTCGTGGCCCTTACAGCATCTGCACCGCGATCACCGCCAGCAGGGCCGCGATCACCCACAGGGCGATGCGGTCCGAGCGGCGGCGGGTTTCCCAGCCGTTCAGCATCTGGCGGACGGTCTGCGGGTGCAGGCGCACCCCACCCTCCGCCATGTCGCGGGTCACCCGCTCGGCCTCGCTGACCAGGGCGGGGATGCGGCGGACGGTGGACAGGATGGCGCCGGCATCGTTGATGAACTGCGCCTCCGGCCCGCGATTCTCGCGCATCCATTCTTCGATCAGCGGCCGGGCCAGTTCCCACATGTTGATGTTGGGGTTCAGCAGACGGCCGACGCCCTCGGCCGTCAGCATGCTTTTCTGGAGGAGAAGCAACTGCGGCTGGGTTTCCATCTCGAACTGTTCGGTGACGGCGAACAGCTGGGCCAGCAGCCGGCCGACCGAGATGTCGGCCAGCGGCTTGTTCTGCAAGGGCTCGCCGATGGCGCGGCAGGCCTGGGTGAAGATCTCGATCGACTGGTGGCGCGGGACGTAGCCGGCCTCGAAATGCACGATGGCGACCCGGCGGTAGTCGCCGGTCAGGAAGCCGATCAGCATGTCGGCGAGGTAATAGCGCGTCTCGCGGTCCAGCCGGCCCATGATGCCGAAATCGACGGCGGTGATGGTGCCCTGTTCGTTGATGAACAGGTTGCCGGGATGCAGGTCGGCATGGAAGAAGCCGTCGCGGAAGACCTGGTTGAAGAAGCTGGCCGAGGCCATCGCCAGGATCTCGTCGCGGTCGAAACCGGCGGCGGAGATGCGGGCCGGCTCGTCAACCTTGAAGCCGCGGATTCGTTCCAGCGTCAGCACCCGGCCGCCGGTGCGCTCCCAATCGACCTTCGGCACGTTGAAGGTTTCATCGTCCTTGAAGTTCGACGCCAGCTCCGACGCGGCGGCAGCCTCCATCCGCAGGTCCATCTCCAGGCGGGAGGTGCGGGCGAAGGTGTCGACCACCTCGACCAGCCGCAGCCGCTTCAGCCGGGGCAGCACCCATTCGGCAAGGTTCGCCAGCCGGTAGAACAGGTCGATGTCGCGTTCGAAGGCCTGCTCGATCCCCGGGCGCAGCACCTTGACCGCCACCTCCTGCCCGTCGGCGGTGACGGCGAAATGCACCTGGGCGATGGAGGCGGCGGCGACCGGCTTGTCGTCGAAGCTCTGGAACAGGGCATGGACCGGCTGGCCGAACTCCGCCTCGATGATGGCGCGGGCCTGATGGGCGGGGAAGGGCGGCAGCTTGTCCTGCAACTCGGCCAGATCGACGGCCATCCGCTCGCCGACCAGATCGGAGCGGGTGGAGAGCAGCTGTCCCAGCTTGATGTAGGTGGGGCCGAGTTCGGCCAACGCGCGGGCCAGCCGCTCGCCCTCGCGGCCGGGCACGCCTTTGCGGGCGACTCGGCGCCACAGCCAGAGCAGGCCGGGGGCGGTGCCGAGCAGGCTGGTGGGCAGGGCGTCGTGACGGGCGACCGTCCGGCCGATCACGGCCATCCGGATCAGGTTGCGCAGGATGCGGAACACGGGAGCTTAGATCCGCCAGCCGGAATGGATGGCGGCGATCCCGCCCGACAGGTTGCGCACACGCACGGCGCCGAATCCGGCCGCCTCGATCCGTTTGGCCAGATCGGCCTGCTGCGGGAAGCGGCGGATGCTCTCGGCCAGATAGCGATAGCTCGCCTCGTCCTTCGCCACCACGCGGCCCATGAAGGGCAGCACCTGGAAGGAATAGACGTCGTACAGCTCGCGCAGCACCGGCAGGACGACGTGGCTGAATTCCAGGCAATAGAACTTGCCGCCCGGCTTCAGGACGCGGTGGGCCTCCTTGATCGCCTCGTCGATGCGGGTGACGTTGCGCAGGCCGAAGGCGATGGTGTAGGCGTCGACCGAGCGCGAGGCGATGGGCAGCCTTTCCGCGTCGCCGACCGTCCATTGCACGCCGGACAGGATGTTTCGGTCGATGGCGCGGTCGCGGCCGACCCGGACCATCGCCTCGGTGATGTCGCAGACCACCGCCGCCCCGCCGCCCTTCTTCAGGAAGCGGAAGGCGATGTCGCCGGTGCCGCCCGCCACGTCCAGCAGGGTCATGTCCGGCTTGGGCGCCACCAACTCCATCAGCGTGTCCTTCCACAGCCGATGGATGCCGCCCGACATCAGGTCGTTCATCAGGTCGTAGTTGGTCGCCACGCTGTCAAAGACGGCGCGGACCAGCCCGGACTTGGCGGACGGATCGACGGGGGTGAAGCCGAACCAGTTGCCTTCGGCACCGGATGTGGGGGCACTGGAGGGGGTGGCACCGGACGCGGGCTTTTGCGGATCGGCGGAGGATGGGGGGGTGCGGTCGCTCATGGCCGGGAAGATAGCGCGCACAGGGGCCATGCGCCAGCGGGGGCGTGCGATGCGGAAGACGCTGCGGCGAATGGCGTAGGGCGGGGGACGGGCCGGGGGAGGCGGACGATGGAACGACTGGATTCCCGCCTTCGTGGGAATGACGGCCGAAGAGGAGCCTCGGGTCCAGGGCGTTGCAGAAAGCCTTTCCGCCACATCCCCCTTGCATCCCGCCGTCCCCGCGCGTATAAGCCCATCCTTCCACGGGCGGCGAGGCTGGGCCGTATGGCTCAGGGCATGCCCAACCGTCCGATGGAATTCCGCCTCATTTCCCTCTAGGAAACGAAAATGCCCAAGCTGAAGACGAAGAGCGGCGCCAAGAAGCGCTTCAAGGTGACCGCCACGGGTAAGGTCCGCGCTCAGGCCGCCTACAAGCGCCACTGCCTGGAACAGAAGTCCCCGAACATGAAGCGCAACGCGCGCGGCATGATGACCCTGTGCGACTCCAACGCCCGCACGGTGCTGAAGAACTGGCTGCGCAACGCCTGATCTCGGCACATTGTAGAATTCGGAAGGACCTGAACCATGGCTCGTGTTAAGCGCGGCGTCACGACGCACGCCCGTCACCGCAAGATCCTGAAGCTCGCCAAGGGCTACCGGGGTCGCAACTCCAAGAATTTCCGTATTGCGATCGAGAAGGTCGAAAAGGCGCTTCGTTACGCCTACCGCGACCGTCGCAATAAGAAGCGCGATTTCCGCGGCCTGTGGATCCAGCGCATCAACGCCGGTGTCCGTCAGTACGGCCTGACCTATTCGCGCTTCATCAACGGCATCAAGCTGGCCGGCATCGAGATCGACCGCAAGGTCCTGTCCGATCTGGCTGCGCGCGAGCCGGAGGCCTTTAAGACCCTGGTGGACAAGGCCCAGGCCGCGCTCGCCTCCAAGGCCGCCGCGTAACGCCCAGCGCTTCCCGTCCTAGGGAACGCTTGCCGTCACGGCGTCAGTTGTAAGAGAAGGGAGCCGGGCCGCTGGGCCGGCTCCCTTTTTCTGTTTGCACCGATTTTTCCCCACGCTTGCCGGGAACCGCCATGCTCGACGCGCTGAAAGACGAACTTCTGTCGCAGGTCAACGCCGCCGCCGATCTTTCGGCGCTGGACGAGGTGCGGGTCTCCGCGCTCGGCAAGAAGGGGCGCATCACCGGCTTCATGAAGGAGCTGGGGAACCTCACCCCCGACGAGCGCAAGGAGCGCGGTCAGGCGCTGAACGCGCTGAAGGACGAGATCGCCGCCGCCATCGACGCGCGCAAGGCCGACCTCGCCGCCGCCCACCTGAAGGCGCGGCTGGAGGCCGAACGGGTCGACGTGACCCTGCCGGTCCGGCCCGAGACCGAGGGGCGCATCCACCCGATCAGCCAGACGATGGACGAGATGATCGCCATCTTCGCCGAGATGGGATTCTCGGTCGCCGAAGGGCCGGACATCGAGGACGATTTCCACAACTTCACCGCCCTGAACTTCCCGCCCGGCCACCCGGCGCGCGACATGCACGACACCTTCTATCTGCCCGATGCGGATGAGAAGAAGATGCTGCTGCGCACCCACACCAGCCCGGTGCAGGTCCGCACCATGCTGAACAACAAGCCGCCGATCCGCATCATCGCGCCGGGGCGGACCTACCGCTCCGACTACGACATGACCCACACCCCGATGTTCCACCAGATCGAGGGGCTGGTCATCGACGAGGCGACCAACATGGGGCACCTGAAGGGCTGCCTCGTGGAGTTCTGCCGCGCCTTCTTCGACGTGGACGATCTGCCGCTGCGCTTCCGCCCCAGCTTCTTCCCCTTCACCGAACCGTCGGCGGAGGTCGATATCGGCTGCTCGCGCAAGGGCGGCGAGCTGAAGCTGGGCAATTACGGCGACTGGCTGGAGATCCTCGGCTGCGGCATGGTCCACCCGAACGTGCTGGAAGCCTGCGGCATCGACAGCACCCGCTACCAGGGCTTCGCCTTCGGCATGGGGGTGGAGCGCGTGGCGATGCTGAAATACGGCATCCCCGACCTGCGCACCTTCTTCGAAGCCGACCTGCGCTGGCTGAAGCATTACGGCTTCGTCCCGCTCGACATTCCCAACATCGCCCATGGACTGACGCGCTAAGGAGCCGGACCCATGAAGTTCACGCTGTCCTGGCTGAAGGACCATCTGGAGACCGACGCCTCGCTCGACCAGATCACGGAAAAGCTGACCGCCCTCGGGCTGGAGGTGGAAGGCGTCCATGACCGGTCGAAGGAGCTGGCGCCCTTCCGCGTCGCCCATGTCGTCTCGGCCGAGAAGCATCCGGACGCCGACAAGCTGCGCGTGCTGATGGTCGATACCGGCGCCGGCACCCTGCAGGTCGTCTGCGGCGCCCCCAACGCGCGCGCCGGCATGAAGGGCGTCTTCGCGCCGGAGGGGACCTATGTCCCGGGTTCCGACATCACGCTGAAGAAGGGCGTCATCCGCGGCGTCGAGTCGAACGGCATGATGTGCTCCAAGCGCGAGCTGAAGCTGTCCGACGAGCATGAGGGCATCATCGAGCTGCCGGACGACGCCCCTGTCGGCGCCGGCTTCGCCGACTATGCCGGGCTGAACGATCCGGTCATCGACATCAACCTGACGCCCGACCGCGCCGACTGCGCCGGCGTGCGCGGCATCGCCCGCGACCTCGCCGCCGCCGGCATGGGCACGCTGAAGCCGCTGACCGCCGGGCATCTGGACACCACGCCGGTGGAGGGCCGCTTCGCCAACCCGATCGGCGTCAGCATCGCCGCGCCCGAGGCCTGCCCGCTGTTCGTCGGCCGCTATATCCGCGGTGTGAAGAACGGCCCGTCGCCGAAGTGGCTGCAGGACAAGCTGGTGTCGATCGGCCTGCGCCCGATCTCGGCGCTGGTCGACATCACCAATTACCTGACCTTCGACGCCGCCCGACCGCTGCACGTCTTCGACGCCGACACGGTGAAGGGCAACATCACCGTCCGCCTGGGTCGCGAGGGCGAGACGCTAACGGCGCTGAACGGCAAGGAGTACGCGCTGGACGGCGCCATGACCGTGGTGGCCGACGACGAGCGGGCGGAGGCTCTGGCCGGCATCGTCGGCGGCGAGCCGACCGGCTGCACCGAGCAGACCGTCAACGTCTTCGTCGAGGCCGCGCTGTTCGACCCGGTGCGCACGGCGCAGACCGGCCGCCGGCTGGGCATCGACTCCGATGCGCGCTATCGCTTCGAGCGCGGTGTCGATCCGGCCGCGGTGTTTGCCGGCATGGAACGCGCCACCCGCCTGATCCTGGAGCTGTGCGGCGGCGAGCCGTCGGAGCTGGTTGTCGCCGGGGCCGAGCCGGACTGGAAGCGCAGCCTGACCCTGCGCGCCGGCCGAGTCGCGGCGCTGGGCGGCGTCGAGCTGCCGCGCGACCGTCAGGTGCAGATCCTGATGGATCTGGGCTTCACGGTGGAAGGCGAGGACGAGGATGGCCGGCTGCGCGTCGGCATTCCGTCCTGGCGCGCCGATGTCCATGGCGAGGCCGATCTGGTCGAGGAGGTGCTGCGCGTTCACGGCTTCGACGCCATCCCGGCGACGCCGCTGCCGCGCGAGACGGTGCTGACCCGTCCGGCCCTGACGCTGAAGCAGCGCCGGGTTGCGCTGGCCAAGCGGACGCTGGCCGCTCGCGGCCTGTCGGAGGCGGTGACCTGGTCCTTCCTGTCCGGTCCGGTCGCCGAGCTGTTCGGCGGCGGCCAGCCCGGCCTGCGGCTGGTCAACCCGATCAGCAGCGACCTGGACGTCATGCGTCCGTCGATCCTGCCCAACCTGATCCAGGCCGCCGGCCGCAACGCCGACCGTGGCTTCGCCGACGTCCGCCTGTTCGAGGTCGGGGCGGCCTTCCGCACCCCGGCGCCGGACGGGCAGGACAGCGTCGCCGCCGGCATCCGCGCCGGGGCGGCGGTGCCGCGCCATTGGGCGGAGAAGGCGCGCGGCGTCGATGTGTTCGACGCCAAGGCCGACGCGCTGGCGGTTCTGGAGTCGGTCGGCGCCCCCGCCGGCAATCTGCAGGTCACCTCCGATGCGCCGGGCTGGTACCACCCCGGCCGCTCCGGCGTGCTGCGACTCGGCCCCACCGTGATGGCCCGCTTCGGCGAGATCCATCCGTCGGTGCTGGAGGCTCTGGGCGTCAAGGGTCCGGTCGTCGGCTTCGAGGTGATGCTGGATGCCGTGCCGCTGCCCAAGAAGAAGGGCGGCACCGCCAAGCCGATGGTCCAGCTCTCCGCCTTCCAGCCGGTGGAGCGCGATTTCGCCTTCGTCGTCGACCGCAAGGTCGAGGCCGACAAGATCCTCCGCGCTGTGAAGGGCGCCGACAAGGCGCTGGTCAAGGATGTCGCGGTGTTCGACGTCTACGAGGGGCCGGGCGTGGGCGAGGGGCGCAAGTCGGTCGCCGTGTCGGTCACCTACCAGCCGACCGGCGCAACCCTGACCGATGAGGCGATCGAAGCGGTCGGCCAGAAAATCGTCGCGGCGGTGGTCAAGGCGACCGGTGGAAATCTCCGCGCCTGAGACTATCCCCCAAAGGTTGAAGTCTCTGCCGTTCAAGAAAAGAGCCTCCGTTTCGGCGGGGGCTCTTTTTTTGTCCTCGCCGAAGGAGTCGCGAAAGAGTCTTTTCAAACCGCCGATTGCCCAATCATATGCTGAATCGCTGATTGAAGAGTCTTGAGTGCATTCGCTAAGGGAAAATCCTGATGCCGATTGTTGCAATTCAGTGTTAGACGGCTGTGCAATGTTTTGTGGGAAGATCGGGCCTTGGGATTGTTTGCCCGTGGTAAGCCTATGATGTGTCCGATGTCACGGTTAGGCCACAGGCGGCGCTTGCATTGCCTTGGCATGCCCGATGTCCAATTTGATGCAAGCGACAGACCGGGAGAAATCAATGGCTGATCCTACAGGCAGTCAGGCAACCAAACCGGAGTCCATCAGGCCGCTGATCCTGGTGGTCGACGATGACCGCTCGATTGTCGAGGGGCTGGCGATCCTGTTGGACGGCTGGGGGTACGAGGTGGTGAAGGCGCTGAGCGCCGCCGCGCTGGAGGCTCAGCTCGGCGGTCTGGGCCGGGCGCCGAACCTGATCATCGCCGACCATTACCTGCCGGCCGGCCGTACCGGGCGGGAGGTGGTGGAACGCGTCCGTGCCGAGACCGGGCAGCAGATCCCGGCGATCATCCTGACCGGCGACAGCACGCCCGAACGGCGCGACGAGGCCGAACTTCTGGGCTGCCAGCTGCTGCTGAAGCCGGTGCAGGTCGGGCCGCTGCGCGAGGCGGTCGAGGCCCTTTGCAGCCGATAGGACGAAGGAAAAGGGAGCGGGGTTAGGGGTGCGGCATCCCGCCCGTCAGGCCGCCCGTCGTTAGGCCGCCGGTCCTGCCCCGGAACCGGGCCGGTCGATCTCCGGCAGCACGGCGAGGAAGGCATCGACCACCGCCGGATCGAAGCGCAGACCGGCCAGCCGCCGGATTTCCTCCACGGCGTGAGCACGGTCCAGCGCCGGACGATAGGGCCGGTCGCGCGTCATCGCGTCATAGGCGTCGGCGACGGCGACGATGCGGGCGCACAGCGGGATCGCCGCACCGGTGCGGCCGTCGGGATAGCCGGTGCCGTCCCAATTCTCGTGATGCCAGCGCGCCACCGCCGCCCCCAGATGCAGATGGGTCGGACCGTCGGCCAGATGGCTGGCTTGGTGCAGCAGGGCGGCGCCGGCCACCGTGTGGGTCTGCATGGCGCTGCGTTCCGTCGGATCGAGCGGACCGGGCTTCGACAGGATGCCCGGGTCGACCGCGGCATTGCCGATGTCGTGCAGGATGGCGGCGAGCCCGATGATCTCCAGCGTCGATTCGTCCAGCGACTCGGGGAACAGCCCGTCGGCATGCAGACGGCGGGCGATCCGTTCGGTGATCGCGGCGATGCGCAGCGAGCGGCTGAAGCGGCTGTCCCCAATTATTTCGGCCGCCATATCGGCCGTCTTCTCCGCCGCCGCGCCGTCCGTGCCCAGCGTGCCGCGGCCGCGTTCGGCCAGATCGGCCAGCGCCGCCAGCGTGCCCTGCTGGGCGCGGTAGAGCTGCTCGTAATGGTGCAAATTGTCGAAACCGACGGAGATCTTGCCGCAGAACACCTCGATCAGCCTGCGGTCGAGTTCGGACAGCGGCCGGTTGGAGCGCAGATAAACCACAGTCTCGCGGTCGTTCGGCGTGCGGATGTAGAGCGTGCAATGGTCGCCGGCATAGCCATGCGCCTGTCTTTCCAGGCAGGCGGTCACCGCGTCCAGCACGGCCGGGTCGACATGGCCGGCGGCGGGCTCGTTGATCAGCGCCTCGAACCGGCCCGACCCGGCCAGCACATAGAGGCTGGCGGGATATCCCGATGGGGCGCGCCCCGACGGGGTGCAGCCGGCCGCGCCGGCACCGCCGCGCTGCATGCAGAGGATGGCGTCCGGCCCCACCCCCAGCAGGCCGGACAGCTGGGTCAGCACGCCCGCCGCGAACAGCTTCATCGAGCGGGCGCGGAACAGCGACGACGACGCTTCGATGATCTTCTCCAGGCCGCGGCGGTTGGCGTCGATCGTTACGATGTCCTCGTAGGAGCGCAGGGCCGCGACCGTGGTGGTGAACAGCTGCTGGGCGGTCAGCTGGGTCTTCGCCTTGTAGTCGTTGATGTCGTAATCGAGGATCACCGCCCGTTCGGGCGCCTGTCCCGGCTGGCCGGTGCGCAGGATGATGCGGACGTTGCGGTTGCGCAGTTCCTCGCGGATGTGGTGGACCAGCCGCAGGCCGGCGTCCTCCGTCTCCATCACCACGTCGAGCAGGATCAGCGCGATATCGCTTTCCCGCGCCAGGATGCGCCGCGCCTCCGCCGCCGAATGGGCGGACAGGAAGCGCGCCTTGCGCCCCTTGTAGGCGAAGTCGGACAGGACGAGTTTGGTGATCGCATGGACCTCCGGCTCGTCATCGACGATCAGCATGGTCCAGCGGCTGCCGGGCTGCTCCTCCGCGCTGCCGTCCCCATCCGGGGCGGTATTGTCCGGGGCGGCATCGTCGAGGAACACCAGATCCTCGTCACCGCTTTCCGGTGCCGGAGCGGTTCGGGCCTCGTCCTCTGGTCCAGTCGGGTCGGCGTCGGTCATGGCTCTTCGATCGTGAAAGCGTCATGAGGGTGGGCGTGGCCGGCCCATTGCTGCAAACTATCAGAACGTATCCAGCTCGATCACCGTACAATCGAGTCCGCGTTGCGCCAACGTGCCGCAGGCGGTGTCGACCTGCAGCCGGGTGAAGGGGGCCACCCCGACCTCGTACAGCAGGCGGCCCTTGCGGAACACCGGCCAGACCATCGGCGGCAGATCACGATAGGCGCTGCCCGGTCCGGCGGTGAACTCCTTCCAGGCGCGCAGGCCCTCGGCGTAGCTGACATATTCGCCCAGCTTGATGCCGTAGAGCATGCCCGGCTCCACCGGCGGCATGCCCGGCAGCGGGTAGGGCGCCACCACCCCGACCAGCCCCTGGACCGGCGCCAGCGCACGGGTGCCGGCGGGCAGGGCCAGCGTCGCCTCGCCGTTCGCCGCACTGATCAGTGCCACCACGTCGCCCTGGCGCAGGGTGAAGGGGCGCCGCTTGCGGTTGCTCAGGATCTCGGTGGCGGAGATCGGGCCGGCGGCGACGACATAGCCCTCCGCCGGGGTCTGCGCCGCCTTGTCCCAGGCCGCGCGCGGCACGACGGCAGCGCTGCGGTGGGGCAGGGGAGCGTCCGCCGCCGGCTTGCCGGAGTCGGGTTTCACCGGCCCGGCGGGCTTGTGCGCCCGCGGCCCCTCGCCGCCGATGGCCGGCCGGCCGGTGACCATCAGCGCCTGGTCCAGCGAATCGGCGGGGACATAGCCGATGGGCTGGCCGCCGATGGCGACCTCCGTCCAATAGGTGCCGCGCGGGGTGCCGAGCGCGTTCAGCGCCTTGCCCTGCTTCAGCGTCATGACGATGCGCGCATCCTCGCTGGGGCCAATCCGCACCTCGATGTCGCGATTCAGCACCACCTCGCCGGTCAGCGGGGCGCCGATGGCGACCGGACTCTGCGCCCGCGCCGGCGGGGCGGCGGCGATGAACCCGACACAGGCGAGGGCGACGGCGAGCGCCGGCAGCAGGCGGCGGGTCGGCACGGCTTTCATGTGGCAACTTCCTTCGCGGACATCGGTGGGGCGAGGCCCGGTGCCCGGCGGCCGAGCAAGTCATGGCCGACGAGGTCGTGGATGGCGTCGGCCAGCAGCCGCACCGGCTTGGGCGCCGTGCCGCGGGCGCGGTGCAGGGCGATGTCGACGTCCGGCAGGGCGGGAAATCCCTCCGCGGTGCCGATGCGGCGCAGGCTGGGCGGGACGGTGCAGCATTCCATCGCCGTCACCCCCAGCCCGCCCATCACCGCGCCATGGACGGCGACGACGCTCTTGCTTGTGAAGGCGACGCGCCAGTCGCGGCCGATGCCGTCGAGCGCGGCGACCGCGAGGTCGCGCACGACGCAGCCCTTGGGGAACAGCGCCAGCGGCACAGGGTCCAGGCTTTCCACCGGGCGATGTCCCGGAGGAGATACGGGATCGAGCGGCGGGGCGACCCAGGCCACCGGCTCCTGCCGCACCAGCTCGCCGCCGGCCTCGCCGGCATGGCGGGTGACCAGCGCGAGGTCGTAGCGGCCCTTGTCGATCTCCGCCACCAGATCGGGGCTGTTGTCGCAGATGACCTCGACCATCACCTCGGGATAGGCGGCGTTGAAGCGGGCCAGGATTTCCGGCAGCAGCATGGTGGCGTAATCGTCGGGCGTGCCGATGCGGACGCTGGCCACCGTCGGGCTGCGGTGCATCAGGGCCAGCACCTCGTCGTTCAGGGTCAGCATGCGCCGGGCATAGGCCAGCAGCACCTCGCCGTCGCGGGTCATGCGCACGCCGTGGGTGTCGCGTTCGAACACGCGCTTGCCCACCGTGTCCTCCAACCGGCGCACCTGCTGGCTGACCGCCGCCTGGGTGCGGCCCAGCCTTTCGCCGGCACGGGTGAAGCTGGCGCTGTCGGCGACGGCGACGAAGGCGCGCAGCAGGTCGGTATCGAGATTGGCGGGCATGGCGGGGAACCGGAAGTTGCCGCTTATTCAAGCAGAGCGCCCGGCCGTCCGCAACGGCGCGGTCATTACGAATCGTGATGACGGCATAATGCCTATTCGTTTCCAAGGGAATGGCGCCCGCCCCATTGTCGGTTTCCAATTCCTTTGGAGTTTCCGATTATGTCGCTGTTCGCCGCCTGGACCGGTGCGGTTCTCGGGGCCGCCCGGATGGAGTTGCCTGTCATGCCTGCGCCGTCGGTGCCGGAGCCGCGGCGCTTCCGCCTCGCCTACAACCCGGTGCCGTCGGCCCTTCCGGTGTTCGGCCATCGCCTGATGGCGGAACAGGCGCCGTCGTCGGTGCGCTCGCCGCTGGCGGTCCGCGACCGGCTGCGGCTTGAGAAATAGGCGGGCGCCAGCCTATCCTGCCGCCGACAAAAAAGCCGGGAGGAACGGGCGATGTCGCGGGTCTATGTGCTGTATACCGGGGGCACCATCGGGTGCGTGACCAATCCCGACGGGGCGCTGGCCCCGGTGCCGGGCGCGGAGTTCGAGAAGCTGGTGCTGGCGGTGCCCGGCCTGTCGGGCCATCGGGTGCAGGATTACCCGGACCTGAGCTGGACCATGGACTGGTTCGACCGCACGCTCGACAGCTCCAACATGACGCCGTCGGACTGGGTCGCCATCGCCCGGCGGCTGCTGTCGGTCTATGACCAGTATGACGGTTTCGTCGTCCTGCACGGGACCGACAGCATGGCCTACAGCGCGTCGGCCCTGTCCTTCCTGCTGCCCGGCCTGTCGAAGCCGGTTGTGTTCAGCGGGTCGCAGGTGCCGCTGTCCTTCACGCTGAGCGACGCGCCGGCCAATCTGGTCGGCGCCATCGTGGTGGCGGGAACCCTGCCGGTGCCGGAGGTCTGCGTCTATTTCGACACCAAGCTGCTGCGCGGCAACCGCTCGTCCAAGGTCGACGCCAACCGCTTCGCCGGCTTCGATTCGCCGAACTTCCCGCCGCTCGCCAGCGTCGGCAGCGTGATCGCCCGCAACGAGCCCTATTGGCTGCCGATGCCGGACAAGAGCGTTTCACTGGCCGAGCCGGAGAACCGGGCCAAGCGGCTGGCGGCGCTGGACGCCCTGCCGGCGGCGCTGGCGGGGTTCTCCGTCGTCATGCTGTGGCTCTATCCCGGCATCCGGGCGAGCACGGTGTCGGCGATGCTGACCGGCACCAGCCCGGCGGCGAAGGGGGCGGTGCTGCTGGCCTTCGGCGAGGGCAACGGCCCGACCGATCCGGACTTCCTCGGCGCCCTGTCGGCGGCGGTGACGGCCGGGGTCGTGCTGATGGACAACACCCAGGTGCAGCGCGGCGCGGTGCTGCCGGGAGCCTATGCGACGGGGCTGGGCGCTGTCGGGGCGATCGGTGCCTATGACATGACGCCGGAGGCCAGCTACGCCAAGCTGGTCTGCCTGCTGGCCGGCGGTCTGGACGCCGCCGCGGTCAAGGCGGCGATGCCGGTGCCGCAGGCGGGCGAACTGACGGTGATCGACTGACAGGGAATGGGGGGTAAGCGCCTGTCCGGAGGCGGGGGCCGCTTGGGCCGTCCGCCTCCGGCAGCGCCTTACTGGCCCATGCCGGGCTGGTTCGGCGACATGGTGCCGCGGTTCATCGTGCCGTTGCCCATGGTGCCTTGATTCATGGAGCCTTGGTTCATCGACCCGCGGTTCATGGTGCCGGTGCCCATGGAGCCCCGGTTCATCGAATCGCTGTCCATCGACCCACGGTTCATGGCGCCGGAGCCCATGCCGCCGGCGGAGCCGCCCATCTGGCCGCCCATGGTCCCGCCCGTCGAGCTGCCGTAGCCGGTGTTGGCCTGGTTGCTGTACTGGGCGAGCTGCTGCAGTTCGCTGGCGTCCTGCATGACGATGATCTGCTTGCCCCGCCGTTCGAAGGAGGCCGGGGGAAGCATGACGGTCTGGCCGGACTTGGCGAGCTTCAGCTCGACCATCGTCTGGCCCTGGGCGTCGGTGGTGACATTCTGGACGGTGCCGGCGACCGGCCCGCCATGGCGGTGGACCACCCGCTTGCCGATCATGGCGCGGCTGGCCTGGACGTCGCGGGCGCCGCTGTCCATCGTGCCGTTGGCGACCGCATTGGACCTAGCCGACCCGCTGGTCTGGGCATGGCCCGGCGCGGCGGCGGCCATCAGCATCAGGGCCGGAACCGCGGCGGCGAGAAATTTGCGCATGTCATCCTCCCGACTTCAACCGAATGTGGGGAGACCGTGGCCGCCGGCGGCGGCATGTGATCCCCCTTCGCAGGAGATGACACCTCAGCCGTGGGTTTGTTTCGCCGGTAAGCCGCTATTTCTCAGGTCTGTCATCAGATAGACAGTTCGGTCGCAGGGCTGAAACCACAGTTCGCTTTAAATACGAACTAATTTCTGAGAGTCTCCTTCTCGCAGAATCGGTAGTCGCGAGGCTTCAGTCATGGCGTCCCTTTCCCCGGCCTATCGTCCCGGCGACATCATCATCGCCGATGGAACGGTGTCGCACTGCGCCATCGTGATCGGCGAGAAGGTCAGATACAGCGGCGGTGTGCGGACCGACTGGATGGTGCTCCATGCCACCGGCTTTGGCAGCGAACAGCCGCGCGACGGCATCAAGAAGTCCGACGTCATCAATATGGGGGCCGGGCGGCTGTTTCGCCCGCGCGCGATGAGCGATGCCCAAGCCCAGACGGTACAGGACACCGCGCTGAGGCTGCACAAGGCCTCCTCCTCCTACGGGACGGCCAGGGCGGTGTTCGCCTGGGCGGGAAGCACCGGCTTCGGCACCGGCGCCTTCGGGCGGCTGCAGAAATACAAGGAGCGGCTGTCGCACACCGAACATCAGGGGGCGGTGAAGAACGTTTTCTGTTCGGAATTCGTGATCCTCTGCTACCAGCTTGCCTTTCTCGACGAGGCGCAGAAGACGCGGCAGACCAATCCGCTGTTCATCAACCTCGACGCCAAGCACAGCTATCCCAAGCACCTCCGCCAGTATCTGCGGACCAACGCCACGGTCTGGGAGGAGGGCGATTTCCCGCCCTGAGCGGCGGCTGCCGTCAAACAAAAAAGGCGGGCTTGAGCCCGCCTTTCCGTTTCCTTACTCGTCGCCCATCTTGAGCGCCGCGATGAAGGCGCTCTGCGGGATTTCGACCTGGCCGAATTGGCGCATGCGCTTCTTGCCTTCCTTCTGCTTGTCCAGCAGCTTGCGCTTGCGGCTGATGTCGCCGCCGTAGCACTTGGCGGTCACGTCCTTGCGCATGGCGCTGATGCTCTCGCGGGCGATGATCTTGCCGCCGATGGCGGCCTGCACGGCGATCTTGAAGAGCTGGCGCGGGATCAGCTCCTTCAGCCGTTCGCAGAGTTGACGGCCGCGGCGTTCGGACTGGCTGCGGTGGACGATCATCGACAGGGCGTCCACCGGCTCGGCATTCACCAGGATCGACAGCTTCACGAGGTCGCCTTCCTCATAGCTGTCCATCTGGTAGTCGAAGCTGGCATAGCCGCGGCTGATCGACTTCAGCCGGTCGTAGAAGTCGAACACCACCTCGTTCAGCGGCAGGCGGTAGACCAGCATGGCGCGGGCGCCGGCGTAGGTCAGCTCGATCTGCTGGCCGCGCCGCTCGGTGCACAGTTGGAGAACGCCGCCGAGATACTCGTCGGGCAGCATGATCGTCGCCTTGATCCACGGTTCGTCGATGTGGTCGATCCGCATCACATCGGGCATGTCGGCCGGGTTGTGCAGGTCCCGCACCGTCCCGTCGGTCATCGTCAACTTGTAGACCACCGACGGCGCGGTGGTGATGAGGTCGAGGTTGAACTCGCGCTCCAGCCGCTCCTGGATGATCTCCAGATGCAGCAGGCCGAGGAAACCGCAGCGGAAGCCGAAGCCCAGCGCCGCCGACGTCTCCGCCTCGTAATGGAAGCTGGCGTCGTTCAGCTTCAGCTTGCCCAAGCTGTCGCGCAGCCGCTCGAAATCGGCGGCGTCGACCGGGAACAGGCCGCACCACACCACGGGGATGGACGGCTTGAAGCCGGCCAGAGCCTCGGTCGCCGGCTTGCGCTCGTCGGTGATGGTGTCGCCGACCTTGGTCTGGGTGATGTCCTTGATCGCGGCGGTGATGAAGCCCATCTCGCCCGGCCGCAGCTCGCCGGTCAGCAGCGCCTTCGGCGTGAAGACGCCGACGCGGTCGACGTCATGGGCGGAGCCGGCGGCCATGAAGCGCACCTTCTGCCCGACCTTCAGCACGCCGTCGACCACGCGCACCAGAATGACGACGCCGAGATAGGGGTCGTACCAGCTGTCGACCAGCAGCGCCTTCAGCGGCGCGTCGGCATCGCCCTTGGGCGGCGGCAGGCGCTTGACCACCGCCTCCAGCACCGCGCCGATGTTGAGGCCGGACTTGGCCGAGATCTCCACCGCGTCGGAGGCGTCGAGCCCGATCACGTCCTCGATCTGCTGCTTGATCCGTTCCGGCTCGGCGGCGGGCAGGTCGATCTTGTTGAGGACCGGGATGATCTCGTGGTTGTTGTCGATCGCCTGATAGACGTTGGCGAGCGTCTGCGCCTCCACCCCCTGGGAGGCGTCGACCACCAGGATCGAGCCCTCGCAGGCGGCCAAGGACCGGCTGACCTCATAGGCGAAGTCGACGTGGCCGGGGGTGTCCATCAGGTTCAGCGTGTACTGCTTGCCGTCCTCGGCCTTGTAGAGCAGGCGGACGGTCTGGGCCTTGATGGTGATGCCGCGCTCGCGCTCGATGTCCATGCTGTCGAGCACCTGTTCGCGCATCTCGCGCGCGTCGAGGCCGCCGCACTGCTGGATCAACCGGTCGGCAAGGGTCGACTTGCCATGATCGATGTGGGCGATGATCGAGAAATTGCGGATGTGCGAGAGGTCAGTCATCTGGGCCCGGACAAGCGAGAGTTTGCCGGGAACATAGGGCGGACGGGGGATGGGCGCAATGATGGTGTGGTGGGGCGGGTGGCCGTGGCGGGCCGGGCGGTGGGGTGTTTGGAACAGCGTGGAACGTTTTCACGGGGGGTGTTCAGTGTTCCATCCGGCGCGGTTCGCTCTGAAGGTCGGCGGTGAATGGAACGTTTGGAACAGTTTGGAACGGTTTTCGCGGGTGTGTTCACTGTTCCATCCTGTGGCGTGCGACGCTTCGGGTGGTGGGCGACCGCCCTTCGGAAACTTTAGGCCGGACGTGGCGATATGCCCATCTTGATCTCCAAATGGTGGAAATGGGACAGTAGGAAACACGGAAAGAGACGGTGAGTCCGGCTATGCGCGTTCGTTTCCTCAACCATTCAGATGCCGTCGTCCATGAAGAGGCGAACGGCCGCCGCACGGCGCCACGCTGGCTGATTTGGGCGAGGGCGTGCTGCTGACACAGGGCGGGACTGGATCGCTCCCCACGACTGAGACTGGCGGGTAGCGACAGGCAATATCGCGGATATAAGGAGCGCATCATGGTTGCGGTTGAGCGGGCCAGCCTTGCGCGGGCGTTCGGCAAGGTGGCGGTGGATCTGGCCGATCTGAATTTTGGCAGTGCCATCAAAGGTGTGATCGACGCCACCGGCGCATTCAAAGCCGATCAGGAAACCCCACCCACGGCAGAGGAGGGAGCGAAGCTGCTGCTTCAGCGCGCCGCCTATGCCGCTGCCATCCGCATCATCCAGGCGGAGGTGCGCAATGCCCCGGTGATGGCGGCGGAAGCCGACCTGCGGGAGATCGAGGTGGCGATCCTGGGTGCCACTGCCGACATTACCTTTGAACTGACCGAAATCGCCCTGACCGATCCGGAGCGCTGGCCGGGCCTGGAGGGGCTGCTGACCCTGTTCGACTGGTTCATGCGGGCCTGCGCGGTGCCCGACGACAAACGGCCGCCGATCCGCCGCGCTTTCGCCGACGCGCTGCCGCTTGCGCTGGCCGGGGAGTGGCGGAACGCGGAGCGGGAAAAGGATTATCAGGCGCTGCGGGCGGCGCTGGAGCCGACGCCGTTCGATCTGCCGGCGCAGCGGTCGTTGCAGTGGAATGCTTACCGCGACCGTCAGGTCAAGGCGATGGATGCGCCGTTGCGGGCGCTGAACCCGGAGAAAATCCGTTGCTCCCTGAACGACCTCTACGTCCCCCTGCGAGCCGCCGTGGGCGATCCTGAGGCGCCGGAACGGGCGAGTGGAGAGCGACGCAAACGGACCCTCGTTTGGCTGGATGAAGCGCTGTATAGCTGGGCGACCCGGACGGATCATGGCCCGTCAGAGCGGATTCGCGTGCTGTCGGGTGAACCCGGCGCCGGCAAATCAAGTGCTTGCATGAAACTCGCCGCGCGGCTGGCGGCGGAAAAGCGGCGGGTGTTGTTGGTGCCACTCACCCGTCTGAACATCGCAAAAGGCTCGCTCGAGGAGTTGGCCCGCTATCTGGCCGGGGACCTTGGGCATGATCCTTTCGATCCTCCGTCGGCTGGCGAACCGTTGGTAATGATCCTGGACGGGTTGGACGAGCTGGCCAAGTCCGGCCAAGGGGCGACGGTGCTGCTGAACGGGTTCATCACCGATCTTGGACAGCGCCTGTCGGAGTGGAACCGTGACGGCACCCGTGTGCTGCTGCTGCTTGCTGGGCGGCCGGGCGCCGCTGGCGCCGCGGTGGCCACCGGGGCCATTGGCCGCAGCGATGACGCCCGTCTGCATGTGCTGCGCTATCGCATCCCCGAGTATGACCGTCACGCCTACGAGCCGCAGGATTTGGCTGATCTCGATCAGAGGTCGGACTGGTGGAGGCGCTTCGATTCTGTGGGCGGGATGCCCGAGTCGCTGAACCGCGAGGACCCACATATCGACTCGCTGACCGAGCAGCCACTGTTGAACTGGCTACTGGCGCAAATCCTGACCGAAGAAGGGCCAGAACGGGCTGCCACTATCAGCGATGTCCATGACCTCTATACCCGCTTGTTCGGCCATGTCCTCGACCGTATCCATCGGCGGCCGCAGGGGGACGGGAGCACAGAGGCTATCGACCCAGTTCGTGACCGGCTGGAACAGATGCTGGAAGAGGTCGCGGTGGCGGCATGGCATGCAGGTACCGACCGCGCTGTACCCTTGAATGCAGTTGAAAAGCGGCTCGCCGATAATAGGCTCTCCGGCGAATTGAGGCTACTTTCCAATAACACTGATGCGGCCCTTACTACGCTGCTCGACAGCTTTTTCTGCCGCGCTCACCAGGGGGTGGAGCATCGGCTGGTCGAATTTACTCACAAGAGCTTTGGTCAGTTCCTCGTTGCCCGCCGGGTGGTCCGGATGCTGCCGGACATGCCCAATCCCCAGCATTCAGACCGCTATACGACCGAAGCTGCGTTGAAGAAATGGATGGAACTGTGTGGTCCGGCGGCTATGGACCGTGCGACCTACGATTTTCTATCCGCGCAGGTGGCTGCCGAAGCCGTCCATGGCCCTCTGAAGTCCACCCAATGGCGGGACACCCTGTCTAACTTGTTAGTCGAGTGTCTGGAAAAAGGCATGCCATTGCCGGACGGTGTGTTGCGCTCTAGGGCTAGCGAACGGTTAGTTCGTAACGCCGAGATCGCTATGCTTTGTGCTGTCGCGGCAGCGTTCCGCGTTTCGGAGGAAAAACCTGCTTCCATCCGGATCGACTCTGCGATTCTGCCCACAACCTTGCATCGCCTCGCCGGCCCTATGACGGACTGGTCCGTCGCTCGGGACACATTTCACGTCTTCGACCTGACAGGCGCCGACCTGTGGGGCGCTGACATGTGGGGCGTCAACCTAATGGGTGCCGATTTGATGGGCGCGGACCTGATAGGCGCGAACCTGATGGGCGCTAATCTGAGTGACGCGGACCTGATGAACGCAAACTTGATGGGCGCCAATCTGAGTGACGCCAATCTGACGCGCGCCAATCTGAGTGACGCCAATCTGACGCACGCCAACCTGAGTGACGCCAATCTGACGCGCGCCAATCTGACACGCGCCAACCTGAGTGACGCCGATCTGACACGCGCCGATCTGAGCGACGCCAATCTGAGTGACGTCGACCTAGAATTAGTACAGTTGGAACCAAAGCAACTTGCCGCCTATTCCCGAACTCCATGAACAAGAGCAGGAGGCAAAACGATCATGATCCGCTATCTCGCTACTCCCCGATACAGCTCCATGTACTCCTCCGCCGGGCCGTGCCAGCCGAAGTCCCGCGTCATGGCGCGGCGTTGCATGGCGTGCCAGCGCTCCGGCTTGCGGTAGACGGTCAGTGCGCGGCGGAGCGCCCAGACCAGTTCCTGGCCGGTGGCGTTGACGAACTGGAAGCCGGTGGCGCTGCCGTCGGCGCTGGCGGCCGGGTTGGCGTCGATCACCGTGTCGGCGAGGCCGCCGGTGCGGCGGACCAGCGGTAGGGTGCCGTATTTCAGGGCGTAGAGCTGGGTCAGGCCGCAGGGCTCCGAGCGGGACGGGACCAGGAACAGGTCGGAACCGGCCTGGATGCGGTGGGACAGCGGCTCGTCATAGCCGACGCGGACGCCGACCGATTGCGGGTGCCATTGGGCGAGGTGGCGGAAGCCGGCTTCGCTGTCGGCGTCGCCGCTGCCGAGAACCACCAGCTGGCCGCCCCAGGACACCCATTGGCTGGCAGCCTCAAGCACCAGATCGAGGCCCTTGTGCCAGGTCAGGCGGCTGACCACGGCGGCCAAGGGCGCGTCGGGGCGGCGGTCCAGGCCGAAGGCGGATTGCAGGTCGGCCTTGCAGGCGTCCTTGCCGCCGAGGTCGTCGGCGGTGTAGCGGGCGGGCAGATGGGGATCGGTCGCCGGGTCCCACACCGCGTAATCGACGCCGTTCAGGATGCCGGTCAGCACGTCGGACCGGGTGGCGAGCAGGCCCTGCAGGCCGGTGCCGTGCTCCGCCGTCTGGATTTCGTTGGCGTAGGTCGGGCTGACCGTGGTCAGGCGGTCGGCGTAGAAGCAACCCGCCTTCAGGAAACTGATGTTGCCGTAATACTCGACGCCGTCGATGCGGAAGCTGGACGACGGCAGGCCGATGTCGCCCATCATCCAGGGGCCGAAGACGCCCTGATAGGCGATGTTGTGGATGGTCAGCACGGTGCCCGGCCGGAAGGGGCCGGCGAAGCGGTCGGGGCGCAGGGCCAGATAGGCGGGGATCAGCCCGGCCTGCCAGTCGTGGCCGTGCAGGATGTCGGGCCGCCACCAGGGATCGTAGGAGTCCTCCGCCGCGAAGCCTGCGGCGACCCAGGCGAGCGCGGCGAAGCGCAGGGCGTTGTCGGCCCAATCCTTGCCGTCCGGCCCGAGATAGGGGTTGCCGGGACGGTCGTACAGCGACGGCGCGTTCAGCGCATAGGCGAGGACCCCGTCGGCGGTGCGGCCGATGCACAGCTGGGCGCGGTCGCAGCCGGGCAGGTCGGTGATCAGGTCGCCGACCTCGTGCAGGTTCTGCAGGCTGTTGAGAACGGCGGGATAGCCCGGCAGCAGCAGGCGGACATCGGCGCCGGCGGCGTTCAGGGCCGGCGGCAGGGCGGCGGACACGTCCGCCAGCCCCCCCGTCTTGACCATCGGGTAGCATTCGGACGTGACGTAGAGGACGCGCATCGGGAAGGCACTCGGGTGAAAGGCGGGGAAGGGCGGGGTTAGTGCTCACACTGCCGTCATCCCCGCGGCCGTCATCCCCGCGGAGGCGGGGATCCAGGCTGTTCCGAAGATCGGCTTCGGGGGCGCTGGATTCCCGCCTTCGCGGGAATGACGGCTGAGGGGGTGAGGGGCCGGCTTCGGTCGGAGGGGGAGGAGGTTCCTACTCCTTCGGCAGCTTCTCGATCATCTCGCGGGTGATGAGGACGACGCCGCCCTCGCTGCGGTGGAAGCGCTTGGCGTCCAGCTCCGCATCCTCGCCGACGACGAGGCCGTTGGGGATGCTGACGCCGCGGTCGATCACCACCTTCTTCAGACGGCAATGGCGGCCGATGTCGCATTCCGGCAGGACCACCGCCTCGTGCAGCTCGCTGTAGGAGTTGACGCGGACCGAACTGAACAGCAGCGACCGCCGTACGGTGGAGCCGGAAATGATGCAGCCGCCGGACACCAGGCTGTCCACCGCCATGCCGCGGCGGTTCTCGTCGTCGAAGACGAACTTCGCCGGCGGAAGCTGTTCCTGATAGGTGAAGATCGGCCAGTCGCGGTTGTACAGGTTCAGCTGCGGCGTGACGTGGCAGAGGTCCAGGTTGGCTTCCCAATAGGCGTCGATGGTGCCGACGTCGCGCCAGTAGGGGGCGTCGTCGGGCGCGTCGATGATGGCGCTGTCGGCATAGTCGTGGGCGATGATCCGCGCACCGGTCTTCACCAGATGCGGGATGATGTCCTTGCCGAAATCGCGGCTGGAGCCGGGGGTGGCGACGTCGCGCTCCAGCTGGTCGTAGAGGAACTGGGCGTTGAAGACGTAGATGCCCATGCTGGCCAGCGCCAGATCGGGGCGGCCGGGCATCGGCGGCGGATCGGCCGGCTTCTCCACGAAGTCGATGATGCGGCGGTCCTCGTCGATGTGCATCACGCCGAAGCCGCTCGCCTGTTCGCGCGGAACGGCGATGCAGGGGACGGTGACGTCGGCCTTGCGGTCGATGTGGTCGAGCAGCAGCGCGCCGTAATCCATCTTGTAGATGTGGTCGCCGGCCAGGATCAGGACATATTCCGGCTCGTGGTCGCGCAGGATGTCCAGGTTCTGGAATACGGCGTCGGCGGTGCCCTGGTACCACTCCGTCTCGCTGACGCGCTGCTGGGCCGGCAGCAGGTCGCAGAACTCGTTCATCTCGCCGCGGAAGACGTTCCAGCCGCGCTGGAGATGGCGCAGAAGGCTGTGCGACTTGTACTGCGTCAGCACGCCGATGCGGCGGAAGCCGGAATTGACGCAGTTGGACAGTGCGAAGTCGATGATGCGGTACTTGCCGCCGAAATAGGTCGCCGGCTTGGCCCGCCGGTCGGTCAGTTGCTTCAGACGGCTTCCGCGTCCCCCGGCCAGCACCAGCGCCACCGCACGTCGCGGTGCGAGGCGCAGATCGCGTTTGTCGAGCATGGCCGTTACCCCCTTTGCCTTATTCTTGCGGCCGCGGGCGAGCGGCCAATCCAATTGGAGGCGTTGACGGTGCCACATCTCGCCGCCATGTCCAATAGGCCCGGCGTCGGGTTTGCCTCGGCTTACCCGCCGGATCTTCAACCCGCGGTCCTAGGAGGAAAGCGGTGGAGAATGCGGGGCAAGCCGAAAGGACTGGATGGACGGGGTAGGGGGCGCCCGATCCTGCGCCAGTGACCGCCGCGCGGGCCCATAGCTGCCTAAATTTTCATCATCTGCCGGAATGACAGCCAGAATGCCGGGCTAAATCGAGGTGTCCGGCCTTGCCGATCAGTCGAAAGCCCGAAAATTGCAGCAGAATGAGGGCTCCGGAACCTGCCTGTTTTCTGTGCAGACATCGGGTGCGACTCGTCCGGGGCTGCCCGTTCGGGGGTCCGGTCCCGGGACAACCCTGACGATTCCAAGCCGTTTTCGACTGGCACGCTTCTTGTAACGCTGGAGGCGTCCTTGGTCCCGTCCGCCGCCCCGTCTTTGCCGGGGACGGGGCGACCGGGACGGGGTCGCCCCAGTGCGGTGCCCAGCGCGCGGAACACCTCCGGTGCCGCGCCGGCCGTATCGGGGCGGGAGCGATTTTGGAGAAAGAGGAGCCTCGATGAACCGTCTGTTCCTTCTGGCCGCACCGATGATGGCGGTTGCTCTGGGCGCGGTCGGCATGCCGGCCGCAGCCCTTGCCCAGGACGCGGCTGCTGCCGCTGCTGCTGCCGCGCCGGCGGCTCCGGCGCTGAATGGCGGCGACACCGCCTGGATGCTGATCTCCACCGCGCTGGTGCTGATGATGACCATCCCCGGCCTGGCGCTGTTCTACGGCGGCATGGTCCGCAAGATGAACGTGCTGTCGACGGTGATGCAGAGCTTCGCCATCACCTGCCTGATCAGCGTCCTGTGGTACGTGATCGGCTACAGCCTGGCCTTCACCGGCACCGGCGCCTATGTCGGCGGTCTCGACCGGCTGTTCCTGAACGGGCTCGACTTCTCGAAGGCCTTTGTGCTGGGCGAGGCGACGGGGTCGGGCGTCGCGACGACGATCCCCGAGCCGGTCTTCATGATGTTCCAGATGACCTTCGCGATCATCACCCCGGCCCTGATCACCGGCGCCTTCGCCGACCGCATGAAGTTCTCCTCGCTGCTGGTCTTCACCGCCCTGTGGTCGATCGTGGTCTATGCGCCGATCGCCCACTGGGTCTGGTATCCGTCGGGCTTCCTGTTCGGCCTGGGCGTGCTGGACTTCGCCGGCGGCACGGTCGTGCACATCAATGCGGGTGTGGCCGGTCTGGTCGCCGCGCTGGTGATCGGCAAGCGCAAGGGCTACCCGAAGGAAGCCTTCATGCCGCACAACCTGGTGCTGTCGCTGATCGGCGCCTCGCTGCTGTGGGTCGGCTGGTTCGGCTTCAACGCCGGTTCGGCGCTGACCGCCGGTCCGCGCGCCGGCATGGCGCTGGCCGCCACGCACATCGCCACCGCCGGTGCCGCCATGGGCTGGCTGTTCGCGGAGTGGATCGTCAAGGGCAAGCCGTCGATCCTCGGCATCATCTCCGGTGCCGTCGCCGGTCTGGTCGCCGTGACCCCGGCCGCCGGCTTCGTCGACCCGACGGGCGCCATCATCATCGGCATCGTCGCCGGCGTGGTCTGCTTCTGGTCGGCCACCAGCCTGAAGCACATGCTGGGCTATGACGACAGCCTGGACGCCTTCGGCGTGCACGGTGTCGGCGGTCTGGTCGGCGCCCTCCTGACCGGCGTGTTCGCCAAGATGTCGGTGTCCAACAGCGAAGGCGGCTTCGCCTCCGTCCTGCAGGCCGACCCCAACGCCACGCTGGGCCTGCTGGAAGGCAACGCCGCCGCCGTGTGGATCCAGGTCCAGGGCGTGCTCTACACCATGGTGTGGTGCGCCGTCGCCACCTTCGTCCTGCTGAAGGTCGTCGACGTGGTGATGGGCCTGCGCGTCGAGGAGGATGTGGAGCGCGACGGTCTCGACCTCGCCCTGCATGGCGAGAGCATCCACTAAGACAAATCCCTTTCCCACGGGTCTCTCCGAAAAGGCCGCCGGTTCTCCGGCGGCCTTTTTCGCATCGATTGTTGCACGGGTGGAAACGCTGTGGCGCGGGCGGGCCGGCTTCACGGCGGGGCCGGGGCGGACTACCTCTGGTGCAACGTCATTGTGTTTTGCCAGGAGTTGCCGCCATGTCCACCAAGCCCGCCACCCCCGGTGTCCGCCCGGTGCTCGCCGCCGTGGAGGGCATGGCCACCTCCGACGGGGCCGGGGTCAGCATGACCCGCATGCTGGGCACCCCCCGTCTGCGCACGCTCGATCCCTTCCTGATGCTGGACCTGTTCGGGTCGGACCAGCCGACGGACTATCTGGCGGGCTTCCCCGACCATCCCCACCGCGGGTTCGAGACGGTGACCTACATGCTGGCCGGCCGCATGCGCCATGCCGACAACCACGGGCATGAGGGCGTGATCGAGACCGGCGGCGTGCAGTGGATGACCGCCGGCCGCGGCCTGATCCATTCGGAGATGCCGGAGCAGACCGAAGGGCTGATGCGCGGCTTCCAGCTGTGGATCAACCTGCCGGCCCGGCTGAAGATGACTGACCCGCGCTATCAGGAGTTCCCCGCCGCCTCCATTCCGGTGGAAAAGCGCGAGGACGGGGCGACCGTCACCGTCATCGCCGGCGACACCGCCCGCGGCACGGGCGGCCCGGTGCGGGCCGAGGCGACCGACGCCCGCTATTTCGACGTGACGCTGCCGCCGTCGGTGTCCTTCGCCGAGCCGCTGCCGGCCGGCCACACCGCCTTCCTGGTGCTGTTCGAAGGCACGCTGGATGTGGGCGGGGAGGGAGCTTTTTCGGGGCCGCGGGTGATCGTGCTGGGCGACGGCGAGCGGGTGGAGGCGGTGGCCGGGCCGGAGGGCGCGCGCTTCCTGCTGCTGGCCGGCGAACCGATCGGCGAACCGATCGCCTGGGGCGGCCCCTTCGTCATGAACACGCGGGAGGAGGTGATGCAGGCCTTCCGCGACTTCGAGGAAGGGCGCATCTGATCGCCGGATGCTGCGCGGGGCCGGTCCTCATGGTCCGCCCCACGCGGCATCTCGTGCCTTGCACCCCCGCCGTCCCCGGTTATCATGGCGCATTCCGTATTAACACCAACGATGGCGGGGAGCCGGGGCGATGCGAGCAAAGGGTCTGATGGGTGGCTTCAGGGCGGCTGCGGCTGCGGCACTGCTGGCTCTGACGCTTGCCGGGGGACTTTTCTCCGCCAAGCCGGCCGCCGCCGTGGACTTCTCCAAGGCCGCCGCCGATTTCGGGCCCGAGGGCGCCTGGACCAACCAGTGCGACATCGACCGGATGACCGACAGCAAGACCTGCCGGCTGATGATCTACCGCCTGTTCGACGACGGGAAGGATGTCGGCTTCATCGCGCTCAGCATCATTCCGACCGGGAACGACTTCCACCTGTTCCTGACCACCAGCCAGGGCCTGATCGACCGCTGCGCCATCCGCGTCGACCGCCAGCCGCGCATCGAATCGCATGTGGCGACGCTGAACATGTGCATGTTCCCGAACTTCGTGTCCGGCCGCGTCGCCGACCAGTTCCGCAACGGCTCGTCCATCCTGGTCCGCGTCAACTCCCCCCGCAGCGGCAAGCGCGACATCGACTTCCCGCTGAACGGCTTCTCCCGCACCTTCGAGGAGATGCAGCGCAGCCTGCAGTGAGGGGGAGTGATGCCCCCCCTCTCCCCCCCCGGGGAGAGGGTCGGGGTGAGGGGGATGCATGGGGTGGATTTGGTGCAGGGCGGAGAGTGCGCGATGCTTGAAGATCCTCGCCGCGCGTCCCCCTCACCCTAACCCTCTCCCCGGGGGGGAGAGGGGATTTTTGGAGAGAGTGCGGCCTTACCCCGGCAGCCGGTAGCCCGCCGACGGTTCCTGCATCGGGCAGCCGTTGCGGTCCATGCGGAATTCGGCGGAGCGGTCGTAGGCCAGGCGGCGGGCGCGCATGATCGAACCGAGCGGCCGGTGCGCGGCCAGACCGTGCCAGGGGCTGAAGGACAGCCGGTCGTCGCCGGCGCGCGACCGTTCCTCGCTCCACGCCGTCTGCGCCGGCACGGTGAGGCGGGCGACGGCGCGGTAGGGGCTCAGCTCCTCCGGCCACAGCACGCTGGCATCCTCCACCGGCATGCGCTCCTCGTCGGTGCGCAGCTGGGCGCGCAGTTCCCAGACGGCTTCGTTGTCGCGGAAGAACTCCACCACCGCCTCGCGCAGGCCGTTCGGCTTGCCGTTGACGGTCAGCGGCGCATTGGCCAGCGCGGTCAGTTCCGGCGAGACCGGCACGATCTGCAGCTTGGCGATATGGTCGCCGAAGCGCAGAGCCGCCTGGCTGTAGAAGGTTTCGCCCAGGATGTGGGTTTCCGGGTGGCCGCCCAGCGTCTTCAGCGTGGCGCTCTCGCCGCCGAAGGCCTCCACCACCCGTTCGGCGGCGCGCAAGCCCGCCGACAGCGCCTTCTTCGCCGTTTCCGCCCGGTCGGTGGTGGCGGCGAGCAGCTTCAGCGTCTTCAGGAACTGCTTGGCGTCGGGGGCCGAGAAGACGGGGGCGTTGGCCATGACGAAATCCTGCGTGGCCTCGTCCTCCGATCCCGGCATCCGGTCGCCGGACACGCCCAGCACCTTCACCGCCAGACCGCGCGGGGTCGACACGCTGTCGGGCAGGATGTCGCCCGGCGTGGTCGACAGCCGCAGGATCGCCGGATAGCTCTCCGCCCGCGCGAACAGGCCCTGGGCAAGCTCCGCCGGCAGATCGTCCAGCACGTCCAGCCGGCCGATCAGCAGCCCGTGGCTCTTGGCATGGACGCTGCGGTTGGCGTGGCCGCTGTCCTCGAAGGTCTTGGCGCTGATCGACAGCATCGTCTCCGCCAGTTCCTCGAAGATCCGGGCCTCATCGGGACCGGGATTTTCGACCGACGGCGCGTAAGGCAGGGGCTTGGCATTGGGCTGGGCAAAGGCAGCGGACAAGGGACCGGCTCCGGAATGGGGAAGGGGCGGGGTGCAGCCGGGACAACAGCCGGATTGTGTCGTCCGTTCCGCAACGATCCGCCGGAGCCGGCGGAGGTTAATGACAAGGGATGGGATCCGCCTTTGCTGTTCGCACTGCACAAGAAAAAGCGTGCTTGCAAATATTCAAGCACGACTCATGCGAGTGTGTTTTTGCGGTCGTTCCAATCTTCTATTGAAATTAACCAAGAGGATCGGAAGATTCCTTATAAGAAGTCTGTGGCGCTGAGGTGCCTTGCCTGCTTATCCTTCAAGGTGGGAGGGTCGGAGATTTTCGATCACTTTGCGGAGTTCGAAGAGTCCGGCCGGATCGGCGACCGAAGGATGCCCAATGACCAGCTGGCCTGCGATACGTCCCATCAGGTGGGTGCGCGGCTGCGTCCTTCTGCTGGGACTTCTGCTGGCGGCGATGGCGCCGTCCGCCGATGGGCGACCGACAGCAGTGAACCGGACGGTGCTGGTCCTGCATTCCTACCACCAGGGCTACGAGTGGACCCATGGTCAGGCCGACGGTATCACCAGGCTGTTGGAGGCGGAGGCGCCGACCGCGATCGTGATTGCCTATTACCTGGACTGGAAGCGCTTTCCGGACCGGAGCGGCCTGGAGCTTCTACGGGCACTGATCGCCTTTCGCCATCCTCAGGGCACCGTCGATGCCATTATCACCACCGACGATGCGGCATTGGAATTCGCTCTCGACCTGCGGCGGGAATTGTATGGGCCGGTGCCGCTGGTGCATGGCGGCGTGATCGCAGCAACGGCACGCCAGCTGACCGCAGGCGAGCGCAATGTGGCCGGGGTGGACGAGGGCAAGGATATCGAAGGAACCGTCCGCATGGCGGCTGCGGCCAATCCGAAGCTGCGCCACCTGTTCCTTCTGCGCGACCAGACCGAATCGGGACTTGCCCTGGATGTGGAGGTCGAGGCGCTGGCGGCGGCCGGCCGTCTTCCCGCCGGGCTGGAGCGGCATGTGCTGCCCGACCTGCCCTTCGCCCGGCTGGAGGATCGGCTGGCGACCCTGCCGCCCGACAGCGCCGTGCTGCTCGGGAGCTATGCCTCCGATGCCGACGGAATGGTTCTGCCGCCCGAGCAGTTCCTGGAATTGATGAGTGAGCGGAGCAGCGCGCCGATCTTTGGCCTGCAGGACTTCCTGCTCGGCCACGGCATCGTCGGCGGCAGCCTGCTGAGCGCACAGGAGCACGGCCGGGCGGTGGGACGGCTGGCGGTGAGGATGTTGAACGGCGACGGGGTGGCTGGCCTGCCGGCGGAGACGAACCGCTCCGTTTCCCGCGCGGCGGATTACCGGCAGGCGGAGCGGTATGGCATCGACGCCATGTCGTTCGGTCCGCTCGACCGGCTGGTCAACAAGCCCTTCTCCTTCATGGAGACCTACCGCTGGCTGGTGGTGACGGTCGGCGGCGTGCTGCTGCTGCTGTTCGGCATGGTGCTGGTGCTGTCCTTCGCGCTGCGCGAACGCCGGATGGCCGAGGCCGCTCTGCGGGTGAGCAACGATGCGCTCAGCGACTCCCGCCGGGAGCTGCAGGCCAAGGTGGAGGAGCTGACCGCCAGCAAGGAGGCGCTGCGCGGGCGTGAGCGGTGGATGCGGCTGGTGGCCGAGGCGTCGCGCGACATCATCTGGACCTGGGACGTCGTCAAGGACCGCCGGGTCCTGTCCGGCCGGGTCGAGGAACTGCTGGGGGTGGATGCCGTCAGCATCAATTCGCTGGCGGCCTGGTTCGAACGCGTCCACCCGGACGACCGTGCGCATGCGGAAGAGGAGCTGTGCCGCCACCTGTCGGGCGAGCTGCCGGAATACCGGGTGGAATACCGCGTCCGTCACCGCGACGGCAGTTACCTGTGGCTGTACGCCACCGGCAAGGCCCTGTTCGACGAGCAGGGGCATCCGACGATGATGGGCGGCTCCTACACCGACATCACCGCCCAGAAGCAGCAGCAGGCGCGGCTGGATCATCTGGCCCATTATGATTCGCTGACCGGGCTGCCCAACCGGCTGATGCTGGAACGGCATGTCGACCGGCTGATCGCCGACAACAGGGCGAGCGGCAAGGCCGGGTCGCTGGCGCTGCTGTTCCTCGACATGGACAATTTCAAGTTCATCAACGACGGGTTCGGCCACAAGGCGGGCGACGAGCTGCTGGCGATGATGGGCCGGCGCATCAGCAAGGGAGCCGGCGAGGGGCTGTTCATCGCGCGGCTGGGCGGCGACGAGTTCGTGGTGGTCGTCCAGGGCGGCGACGCCGGTGCCCCGGCGGAGGTGGCGCGGCAGGTGGAGCAGGCTCTGGCCGCGCCCTTCCTGGTCGAAGGGCAGCATTTCTACGTTTCCTGCAGCATCGGCATCGCGCGCTATCCCTGGGACGGCCGCTGTTTCGACGATCTGCTGCAGAATGCCGACACCGCCATGTACCGGGCCAAGGACAATGGGCGCGGAAGCATCTGCACCTTCACCGCCGACATGAACCTGAACGTGGTGGAGCGCATGCAGCTGCTCAGCCGCGCCCGGCTGGCCTTCGACCGCCAGTCCTTCAGCCTGCATTACCAGCCCCAGGCCGCGACGGCCGACGGCCGGGTCCGCGGCTTCGAGGCGCTGGTCCGCTGGACCGACTCGGAACTGGGGCCGGTGTCGCCGGACCGCTTCATTCCGGTGTGCGAGGATTCGGGCCTGATCGTCCCGCTCGGGCTGTGGGTGCTGGAGACCGCCTGCGTCGAGGCGGTCGGGCTGGCCTGCCGCGGGGCCGGCGACGTGACGATGAGCGTCAACATGTCGGCGGTCCAGCTGGCCCAGCACGATTTCGTGCCGCGGGTGCTGGAGATCCTGGCCCGCACCGGATTGCCGCCGCACCGGCTGGAGCTGGAGATCACCGAGTCGCAGATGATCGGCTCGCTCGACGCCGCCATCGGCAAGCTGAACGCGCTGCGGCAGGCCGGCATCCACATCGCGCTGGATGATTTCGGCACCGGCTATTCGTCGCTGACCTATCTGCGGACGCTGCCGATCAACACGCTGAAGCTGGACAAGGCCTTCATCGACGACGTCCACCGCCGCCCCGACGCGCGCAGCATGGTGTCGTCCATCTCGCGCATCGCCCACGACCTGAGCCGCAGCGTGGTGGCCGAAGGGGTGGAGGAGGCGGCCCAGTGGGAGGTGCTTGCGCAGATGGGCTGCGACCTGATCCAGGGCTATTTCATCAGCCGGCCGCTGCCGGCCGACCGCATCGACGCCTTCCTGGCGGCCTGGGAGGAGCGGCGGGCCGGCCTGCCGCTGATCGACGGCGACGATGTGGTGGTCGGCATGCCCTCCGCCGCGGCGACCCGGCCGCCGTCGCCGGTGTCGTGAGTCGTCGGCCAAACACCGCCAACGCAAAACGCCCCGCAGGCGGGCTGCGGGGCGTTTTCGGAGGCTGGGCTGACGGGACCGGAGGAGTCGCGCTCAGTGCCGCGTGCGGGCCGGGGTGATGTAGACGCCGTCCCAATCAACGCCGAACAGGGCGTCGTCGCCGGCCTCTTCCACCAGATCGTCATATTCGTGGGCCTCGATCAGCCCGAAGATGGAGGCGGTGCCGGAGGCGTCGAGGTCGCAGGTCACCACATGGCCGCCCACCTCGACGGAGGTGAAGAACACTTCCGGCAGTTCCATGCTGTCCAGGTCGGCGGTGACGGCGGCTTCGATCTCGTGGATGGAGCGGGACGACAGCGACACGCGCAGCTTGGCCGCCTGGGAGGCCCAGACGATGCGCTTGACGTGTGCCGGCTCCTTCATCTCCGCAACGCCCGCCGCCTCGTCGCCTTGGCCGGCCATCGCGATCATCCGGGAAACCAGGGTCGAGGTGCTGCTGGGTGCGCGCATTGAAGCCTCCGCTCGTTCGATGACGACAGATTTGCGCGCAGGCGGTTAACGGGGTCTTAAGCCGGCACCGGGGCTAAAGCCTTACCACCGCAGGAGTAGGCTTATCCGTTCGGTTCTAGTGGGCGGCAAGGGCGGCGGCGACCCCCGCCGCGACCCGCGCGTTGTTGCGGATCAGCGCGATGTTGGCGGTCAGGCTGCGCCCGCCGGTGATGCGCTCCAGCGCCGCCAGCAGGTGGGGGGTGATGTCCTTCCCCTTGATATCGTTGGCTTCCGCGTCGGCCAGCGCCTGGGTGACCGCGGCTTCCATCGCGTCGGCGTCCAGCTCGTCGGCCGGTGGGATGGGGTTGGCGAGCAGCACGCCGCCTTCCAGGCCAAGCTGCCATTTCGCCCGCAGGATGTCTGCCACCTGTTGAACGTTGTCACAACGATGATCGACGGGCAGGCCGCTGCGGCGGCTGTAGAAGGCGGGAAATTCGTCCGTGCCGAAGCCCAGGACCGGGACTCCGCGGGTTTCCAGCACCTCCAGCGTCTTGGGCAGGTCGAGAATCGACTTGGCGCCGGCGCAGACCACGCAGACGGAGGTGCGGGCCAGTTCGTCGAGGTCGGCGGAAATGTCGAAGCTGGTCTCTGCCCCGCGATGGACGCCGCCGATGCCGCCGGTGGCGAAGACGGAGATGCCGGCAAGCCGCGCCCCGATCATCGTCGCCGCCACCGTGGTGGCGCCGATGCCGCCGGTGGCGAGCGCGATGGGCAGGTCGCGGCGGCTCAGCTTGCGCGCCTTGTGGCCGGCGTTGGCCAGCCGTTCCAGCGCCGTGTCGTCCAGCCCGATGCGGATGCGCCCGTCCATCACCGCGATGGTGGCGGGGATGGCGCCGGCGGCCCGCACCTCCGCCTCCAGCGCGCGGGCGGTCTCCAGATTCTGCGGATAGGGCATGCCGTGGGAGATCACCGTCGATTCCAGCGCCACCACCGGGCGGCTCGCGGCAAGCGCGTCGGCGATCTCGGGGGTCGGCAGCAGGATCGGGTGCATGCGCTGGGTCTCCGGTTGTCGCGCCCTATATTAGGACGCATGTCCGCTGCACACCATTCCAATCAGGCTGGGTCCAATCCAGACCGTCCGCACCCCGACAAATGGATCAGGGTCCTGCCCGAGGGGCTCTATGTCGAGCCCGGGGGCTTCTACATCGACCCGGTGCGCCCGGTGGAGCGCGCGGTGGTCACCCACGGCCATTCCGACCACGCAAGGCCCGGCAACCGCCATGTGCTGGCGACTCCCGGCACGCTCGCCATCATGCGCCAGCGGATGGGGGAGGGGGTGGGGGGAAGCCTGCAGCCGCTGGAGTATGGCGAGGGGCTGACCATCGGCGACGTCAGGGTGCGGCTGGTGCCGGCCGGCCATGTGCTGGGCAGCGCGCAGGTGGTGCTGGAGCATGCCGGGTCGCGCGTGGTGGTGTCGGGCGACTACAAGCGCCGCCTTGACCGCACCTGCGCGCCCTTCGAGCCGGTGCCCTGCGACGTCTTCGTCACCGAGGCGACCTTCGGCCTGCCGGTGTTCCGCCATCCGCCCGACCTGGGCGAGGTGGGAAAGCTGCTGCATTCGATGGCGCTGTTCCCGGAGCGCAGCCATGTCGTCGGCGTCTATGCGCTCGGCAAATGCCAGCGGCTGATCACCCTGCTGCGGGCGGCGGGGTACGACCGGCCGATCTGGCTGCATGGCGCGCTGGAACCCTTGTGCCGGCTCTACAGCAGTCTGGGGGTGGAGTTGGGCGAGCTGCGGCCGGCCACCGTCGCGGCGAAAGAGGATTTGAAGGGCGCGCTGGTGCTGGCCCCGCCGGCGGCGGTGGCCGACCGCTGGGCGCGGCGGCTGGCCGATCCGGTGGTGGCGGTGGCGTCGGGCTGGATGCGGGTGCGCCAGCGCGCGCGCCAGCGCGGGGTCGAACTGCCGCTGGTCATCTCCGACCATGCCGACTGGGACGAGCTTTGCCAGACGCTGGAGGACGTCGGCGCGCCGGAGGTCTGGGTGACCCATGGCCGGGAAGAGGCGCTGGTCCATTACGCCACCAGCCGCGGCATCCGCGCCCGCGCGCTGGCGCTGATCGGCTTCGAGGACGAGGACGCTGAAGGAATTTCGGGAGGAGAGGCGTCGTGAACCGCTTTGCCGCGCTGATCGACGCGCTGGTCTTCATGCCGTCGCGCAACGGCAAGATCCGCCTGCTGGTCGAGCATTTCGCCACCGCGCCGGACCCCGAGCGCGGCTGGGCGCTGGCGGCGCTGACCGGGGCCTTGAGCTTCCGCGAAGCCAAGCCGGCGGCGATCCGCGAACTGGCGGCGACCCGGGTCGATCCGCAATTGCTGGCGCTGTCCTACGACTATGTCGGCGATCTGGCGGAGACGGTGGCGCTGATCTGGCCGGAGCGGCCCGAACGTGCGAACAGCCTGCCGCCCAGCCTGGACGAGGTGGTGGAGGGGCTGCGGGCCGCCAAGCGCGGGCAGGTGATCGGGCTGGTGGAGGGTTGGCTCGACACGCTCGACTCGTCGGGGCGGTTTGCGTTGCTGAAACTCATCACCGGGGCGCTGCGCATCGGCGTGTCGGCCCGGCTGGCCAAAACGGCGCTGGCGGAATGGGGCAGGGCGGTCCGGCCGGAGGTGAGCGTCGATGACGTGGAGGAGGTCTGGCACGGGCTGACCGCCCCTTACACAGAGCTGTTCGCCTGGCTGGAGGGGCGGGCGGAGCGTCCGGCCACCGGCTCCGGCGCCGGGTTCCGTCCGATGATGCTGTCCCACCCGCTGGAGGAGGAGGACCGCGCCGGGCTGGACCCCGCCGCCTATGCCGCCGAATGGAAATGGGACGGCATCCGCGTGCAGATGGTGGCCCGCGGCGGCGAGCGGCGGCTCTACAGCCGCACCGGCGACGACGTGTCGGGCGCCTTCCCGGACATCGTCGATCACATGAGCTTCGACGCGGTGCTGGACGGCGAGCTGCTGGTGGCGCGCGACGGGGTGGTGGCGCCGTTCAACGACCTGCAGCAACGGCTGAACCGCAAGACGGTGACGGCGCAGATGTTGCGCGACGGGCCGGCCTGGGTGCGGCTCTACGACATCCTGTTCGACGGCGAGGAGGATTTGCGCGGCCTGTCCTTCGTCGAGCGGCGCGCCCGGCTGGAACGCTGGTTCGAGGTGGTGCAGCCACGGCGGATGGATTTGTCGCCGATGGTGCCCTTCA
This sequence comes from Azospirillum sp. TSO5, assembly GCF_003116065.1. Classification (NCBI taxonomy): domain Bacteria; kingdom Pseudomonadati; phylum Pseudomonadota; class Alphaproteobacteria; order Rhodospirillales; family Azospirillaceae; genus Azospirillum; species Azospirillum sp. TSO5. The sequence goes on from NZ_LGQY01000025.1 coordinate 38,508, forward strand.
CGGTTTGGGACGAGCTGGTCGAACTGCGGGAGGGTGCGCGGGAGAACGGCATCGAGGGGCTGATGCTGAAGCGGCGCGACAGCGCCTATCTGGCCGGGCGGCCGAAGGGGCCGTGGTTCAAGTGGAAGCGCGGGGCGCTGACGCTCGACACCGTGATGATGTACGCCCAGCGCGGCCACGGGAAACGGTCGAGCTATTATTCCGACTACACCTTCGGCGTTTGGCGCGGCGAGGAGCTGGTGCCGGTCGGCAAGGCCTATTCCGGCTTCACCGACGCCGAACTGATCGAGCTGGACCGCTGGGTGCGCAACCACACCACCCGCCGCTACGGCCCGGTGCGCGAGGTGGAGGCCGGGCTGGTGCTGGAGGTCGCCTTCGACAGCGTGCACCCGTCGACCCGGCACAAGAGCGGGCTGGCCATGCGCTTCCCCCGCATCCACCGCATCCGCTGGGACAAGCCGGCGCACGAGGCCGACCGGCTGGAGACGCTGGCGGCGATGGTGGTCGGGTAGGCGAAGCCCTAACGCAGCGGCGCCGTCACCACGTCGACGGAGGTTTCCGCCACGGTGCCGACGACATCCACGGCGGTGCCGGCGATGCTGGCCGCACCGCTGGCCACGCCGGTGACGGCACCGCAGCCGCTCAGCGAAGCGCCCAGCAGCAACAGGGCAGCGAGCGGGAGAATGCGGCGGGAAGCGGGGCGGCTGGACATGGCGTCCTCCAGAAAACCAAAGGCTGAATCAGAACCGATGGCGATTGCAGCACGCAATCCCCACCGAAAGGTTAATTCGGGCATTTGGCACAACAGCCGCGGAATCCGCCGTCCTGCGAAGAAGCCGTCGCGGCACTGAATATTACAAGTAATTAATAGCGGTGTAATACCTTGATGTAGGTTTTCGCGAGGATTGGGGTGGATTAAAAGAAATCGGCATGGCTGCCATGAATATTCCTCCGTTTTCGGGAGTGTTTCTGTATGGCCGCATTCATTTCCAGTCCCATATCAGGCCTGCCGACCGACGAATGTCGTCTGCGAGCGATCGACTGGTAGGGAAAGACACCGATGCGCGACGGATCCTTTGCCGATCTCACCGCCCCCTACGACCGGGTGGCTCTTGTCCTGCAAGGTGGCGGAGCGCTGGGTGCCTATCAGGCGGGCGTCGTCGAGGGGCTGTTCAAGCACGACATCCATCCGACCTGGGTGGCCGGCGTGTCGATCGGCGCCGTCAACGCGGCGCTGATCGCCGGCAATCCGCCGGAGCGGCGCTGCGCCGCGCTGGCGGAGTTCTGGGCCCGCGTTGCCCCGCCTTCGCCCTGGGAGCATGCGGAGGCCCTATGGCGGCGGCTGGATCCCGACGGCCCGTCGATTTCCATCCTCAACCAATGGAGCGCGTGGCGGACGGCGCTGTCGGGGCAACCCGGCTTCTTCCGGCCGCGGCCGGCGGTGGAATGGGCGGCGGCCGGCCCCTTCGCCGGACCGACCAGCGTCTACGACACCGCGCCGCTGAAAAGCACGCTGGAGGACCTGATCGACTTCGACCGGATCAACCGGGGCGACATCCGGTTGTCGCTCGGCGCGGTCAATGTGCGGACCGGCAACTCCATCTATTTCGACACCGAGACCCACCGGATCGGCCCGGAGCATGTGATGGCCAGCGGCGCCCTGCCGCCCGGCTTCGCCCCCGTCGACATCGACGGCGAGGTCTATTGGGACGGCGGGCTGGTCTCCAACACGCCGCTCGACCATGTGCTGGAGGACCAGCCGCGCCGCGACACGCTGGTCTTCCAGGTCGATCTGTGGAGCGCCAGCGGTCAGGTGCCGCGCGGCATGTCGGAGGTGCTGGAGCGGCAGAAGGACATCACCTATTCCAGCCGCACCCGCTTCAACACCGACAAGGTCACCTACGAGCAGACCCTGCGCAACCAGCTGGTCACGCTGCTCGACCGGCTGCCCGACGATCTTCGCGACACGCCGGAGGCCAGGGCGCTGCGGCGTGCCGCCTGCGGGGCGGCGATCAACATCATCCACCTGATCTACCGCCGCAAAAGCTACGAGCGCGACAGCAAGGACTACGAGTTCTCCAACGCCGGCATGCGCGAGCATTGGGAGAGCGGCCTTGCCGACACCCTCGCCACGCTCGCCCACCCGGAATGGCTGGCAATGCCATCGCGGCTGGCCGGTCCCGTCACGCACGACGTGCGGCGCGCGGCCGCAACCGAAATCCCTACCGATACAGCTTGAACGCCAAGCAATGCAGCTTGAACGAAGGAGCGGACCCATGCGTTTGCAGGACAAAGTCGCCGTCATCACCGGGGCGGCGAGCGGAATCGGGCTGGAAATCGCCCGCACCTTCGCCGGCGAAGGCGCGCTGGTCGTCATCGCCGACCTCAACCAGGCCGGTGCCGACGCCGCGGCGGCCAGCCTCGATCCCACCGGCAAGCGGGCACTGGGCGTCGCCATGGACGTGACCGACGAGGCCCAGGTCGATGCCGGCATGGCCCGCGCCGTCGCCGCCTTCGGCCGCATCGACATCCTGGTCAGCAATGCCGGTATCCAGACGGTGGCGCCGGTCGAGCAGTTCGAGTTCGCGAAGTGGAAGCAACTGCTCGCCATCCATCTGGACGGCGCCTTCCTGACCACGCGCGCCGCCCTGCGGACGATGTACCAGCAGAAAAGCGGCAGCATCATCTATATGGGGTCGGTCCATTCCAAGGAGGCGTCGCCGCTGAAGGCGCCCTACGTCACCGCCAAGCACGGGCTGATCGGCCTCGCCAAGGTGGTCGCCAAGGAAGGGGCGGCGCATGGCGTGCGCGCCAACGTGATCTGCCCCGGCTTCGTCCGCACCCCGCTGGTGGAAAAGCAGATCCCCGAACAGGCCAAGGAACTCGGCATCTCCGAGGAGGAGGTGGTCAAGAATGTGATGCTGAAGGAGACCGTCGACGGCGAGTTCACCACGGTCGAGGACGTCGCCCAGGCCGCCCTGTTCTTCGCGTCCTTTGGATCGAACGCGCTGACCGGCCAGTCGCTGGTCGTCAGCCATGGCTGGTTCATGCAATAGTCTGTCGGAAAGCGATGGAATGAAAAAGGCGCCGGGTTGCTGACCTGGCGCCTTTTCTTTCAGTTCGACGAACTGGACGGTTTCACCGCGTCCACTCAGAACTCCTTCCAGTCGTCGTCGTCGCCGGTGCTGTGCTTCAGGACCGGGACCGCAGCGGCGCCGCGCGCGGGAGAGTCGCTCCGGTTGGCCGGCTTGGCCGTCAGTGTGGCATGGGCGCTGCCGTTGCCCCGGGCGGCGGGCTTCGCCATGGGCTTGGCGGCGGTGCGGGCGGGGGTCGTCGCGCCGCGGCGGGTGGTCGCGACCGCCGGAGCGGCATGGACGGCGACCGGCGCGCGCGGAGCCGCGGCGTAACCGAAGCCAGCCGCCTGTTCGAACTTGAAGAAGCCGACCAGCGACTTCAGGTCGCCGGCCTGACCGCTCATCGCCTGGGCGGCGGCGGTGGTCTCCTCGACCAGGGCGGCGTTCTTCTGGGTCATCTCGTCCATGTTGGCGACGGTCGAGTTGATCTCGTCCAGCGCCGTCGCCTGCTCGGCCGAGGCCGAGGCCATCTCGGCGATCAGGGTGGCCACCTGCTGCACGCCGGACACGATGCCCTGCAGCGCGTCGCCGGCCTTGCTGACCAGATCGACGCCGTCCTTCACCTGGGCGTCGCTGTCCAGGATCAGGCCCTTGATCTCCTTCGACGCCTGGGCGGAGCGCTGGGCGAGCTGCCGCACCTCCTGCGCCACCACGGCGAAGCCGCGCCCG
>NZ_LGQY01000122.1:0-41570 GCF_003116065.1 Azospirillum sp. TSO5
GTCGCCTCCCCGGCATTCTTCACCCGAAGCTCAAGCGATGGGCCACTCTGCGCCCAGGAGGCGAGCGGCACGGCGATGATTGAGAGCAGCAGGGCCGCGGTGACTCTTCTCATAGACCCTCTCCGGCACGGCGCGAACTCGCCAGCCCGAGCCGGTTACGCGCAGCCGGGAGAGTTCCACAATGCCGCGTCTCTTCGCGCCCTCGAAAGGCACACAAAATCATCTTCTTTCGGCAGAGTCGCCGTGCGTCGCGTGAGCGTACGACTGCAACGGTGGGGCTCTGACAGAGCATAGCAAAAGGGCGCTTCCACACCGGAAGCGCCCTTATTGTCCGTGCAGATCTTCGTGCCAGATGTTTCAGATGGGAAGCGCCGGAATGGTCGCGACCACTTCCGGGACTTGCACTGGCAAGGTACCGGTCATGATCGAATCGATCACGGTAGGGGTGTTGTAAAGACCCATACCCGAGCCAACTCCGAGGCCCAGCGGCATCAGGCTCTGGCGAGCGACGCCGCCGACCAAGCCGACGACGACCATGGAGCCCGCGATGATGCGGCCGAGCGTTCCTTGGGTCCAGTCGGTCAGCGTCAGCCAAATGTCGTCGAACGCCGTGCCGCCGGTGCCAGCGAACACATCGCCTGCGGTAAAGGCAACGATCAGCGCGAGCGCCAGCGCGACCTGTGTGTTGGGGTGAATGCGGTGCTTCATGATCTTGCTACTTCCCTTGCTTTACGGGGATTGTGGAAACGTGCTCCGACTTGTCCGCAGCTTTTACCGGCCGGGCCGGGGCGCTATCGTTGGCCAGCGGCTTCGCCTTGGGAGCAGTCGCTTCAAGGGGCCGGAAGGCTGACGGGGAACCAGATGCCGCGTCGGGCAGACCGACCTGCCACTTGCGCGGCTCAACCTCGCTGAAGACGAGGCCCGGCATATGCAGATCACCCTTGGTGTCCTGATACGGGGCAATCCAAACACGCATGACGACAGCGGGTGTGCGGATCGGAACACGGCCATCGTCTGTGTAAGCCACGGGCGTCGCGCCGTAGCCGACGGGGGATCCGCCGAGTGCCGCGGGGTCGGACGCTGCCGCTTTACGCATGGTTTGGACCAACCCAGTCTCCGCCTCACCTTCGGTGCTGCGCTGGGCCTCCTGGCTCAGCGTCAAACCGCTCACCGCGTCGCGGGTATTTGTCAGCTCATAGACCTCGCGGGCGCTTTTGCAGGAAACCCCTTGCGGCATTCCCGAGCAGCTGTACTCGCCAGCCCCGATCCCGAGGTTGGAGCACGCGCCGAGGAGGAGCGGCGCCAGACAGGCCATGATTTTCGAGGAACTTAGGCTCATTTCTCGCAACCTTGTGTCGGGGGCAGTTTGCCGCGTTCGGATTTTTTTCGCGCCGCCGAAAGACAGCGGCTTTCAACGTCTTTCTCAAACATCAGCGTTGCCCATTACCGGCCATGGGGCCGGCACCGTTGCCCCCAAAGCCGAACATCGACCCCAGGAGCCCGGAAGTCCCTCCCCCGGCGCTGGAGCCTTGTTGCCCTTGGCCCGGCAGACGCATGTCGTGGAGCGCCTGCTCCTTCCCTTTTTTCCTGAAGGTCAAGCTGATGCCGCGAGTAGCAATGAGATCGATCTTGCGACCTGCATCCACCTCGATGATGGGAAAGATGTTGGACGCCATGTCGAGGTAGAACTGCGCGATCTTGTCGAGCGCAGACGATGCGCCGCCGAAAGCAGCAGACCGCAGCGACTGCTCACCCGCGAACACGTCGGCATACTGGGTCTTGCCCGTGTTGCTGGTAGCCAGAACTGGGACCGGCTTCACATCGAACGCTTTGCTTATCCCATCAAGAAAGCCAGCCATCAGCGCGCGGCCGATCACCTGTCCCTGCTTGCTCACCAACCGCCCTCGGATGCCCGCCTTGCCGTCTTCGCCAACTGCATAGGCCGGGAAGTTCGCTTCAAGCACCTTCCCTTGCTTGGTGACGCAGCTGATGGTTTCTCCCCGCAGGTACGCGCGCTCCGATGACAGATCGCCGAAGCCTGCAGCGAGCAGGAAGCACTCCTTCACGTCCGCCTTCCAGCGGTTCGGCAGGATAGCGTCATGCTTGATGCGCAACAGGGCGGGAAACGGCTCCTTCCGCGCACTGTTGCCCGTAGGGGCATCCATGCCGGTGATGAGGGTGCCGGAGAAAATGGAGCCAGCGGGAAGGTAATTCTGCGCGGTTTCCTCCTGCATTTCGTCCACCGGCGTCTCTGGTACCTCCTCAACCACCACACGAATGTCTGCGGCGGCCTGTGATCCGGATGCAGCGGCGTTGGCACGCTCGACCTTGCCACCGTCCGCTTGCCCCTGCCCTGAGGGCTGGCCGCTCTTTTCATACATCTCCGCTGAGCTCGGCGGCGCGGTGGGCGGGCGAATGGCGGCCGGCGTCGGCCCTGGACGCTGCGCCATTTCGGTAGGCGCACGGCCAATGGGCGAACGGCCGCCCTGTGCCGGCGGCGGGCCTTTCTCCTGATCCGCAAGCTTTTGCTGAAGGTCGCCCACACGCTTCTGCAGTTCCTGAAGCTGCATTTCCGACGCGGACCGATCCGGATCGCTGGGAGGCGCTGGCTCGCGTTGCTTGCGTTTCAGGTCCTCCTCAAGGCGCTCGATCTTCTGTTCCTTCTTTTCGAGGCTAACTTCCAAGTTCTCAATTCGCGCTGCCATGCTGTCGAGCGTCACCTGCCGCGTGTTCTTGTCGAGCAGGACATTCTCTTGGATCGCGTTCGGATCCTTGCGCGACGCGCGGACCCGATCGCCTGGCTGGAAAATTGCGACAAGCGTGATTAAGCACGCCGCGATCGCACCGACGGTCACCGCTCGGCGCAGAGTCGGGTTCGCGTTCCGCCAATGCTCATTGATATTCAATAGGCTCACCGGACCGCTCCCGCTCGTGTCAGCAGCGACGGCCGACGCGCGTCGGTCTCCGACGGGAGCGCTGGGCGGCGGATTACAAAAACCTCAGTAGACTGTCCCGCGGCGAGAACGTTGTTCGGCCAATATGCGACCGCCGCAACATTCGGTCCGGCGCACCAGGGCTCGGCCAACTCAACGGAGGCTCCTGACTGGTTGGAGACGACGCCGATGACGACCTGCAGATGTGACCCTTCCATCACCTGACCGCCACCGAATTGGAACGTGACACCGGCCGGCCCGGTGCACTCGACGGCCCTGTCGCCACGCTCCATGTCGCGCATCTGATATCCGCTGGGTACGGTACCGAGTGCAATATCGCGCATGATCGACCGGATCGTTTCGATGTACGGCTGGCTTTCTTCCCAGGTCTGCGCCTTTTTGTTGCCGGCCACGGCTGCGCCAGCTCCGCCGGCGGTAAACGAGGCATTCCAGACTCCACCGCGAGGCAACTGAAGCTGGATTTCACGCGGGGGAACGCGCCTGGGCACAAGGGCGAGCGGAATCGCTACGGACTCATCGCCCTTCGGCGTGATGAAGATCGTCGCAGGCGAGGTGGTGGACACGTAGACAACGTTTCCAGAAATCTTGAACTTGGCATCACTTGTGGTCATGACCGCCGGTTCGGCAAACGGCGTTACGATGCGGTTGGCGTGCCCCTCTGCCACCGCCAACAGTTCCGTGGTGCCAGGGCGGATGGTGATGACGGCTGGCTGGGTCATCGCAGCCAAATCCTCGGACGCTGGAGCCGGGCCTGGAGCGACGACACTGGACGGCACGGCCGGAAGCTCCACCGTGCTTTCGATTTTTGGAGCCGCCGCGGTGCCGTTCCTAACCACTGCCTGCGTCGCGGCGGGAGCGGTCGGAGTTGCGGATCGCGGCGGGGTCGTCGCGACCGGCGTTGCCGGTACAGTACCCTTGGGCGATTGAGAGGGGAGCGCTACGTTGGGCTTCCCACCCCGCGCGTCAATCTCCTCCTGGATAGCCTTTTGCAGGGTGTCCAAATCGGAGGCCGGAGCGGCGGCCTTGGAGCTGTTGTAGGCTGCCTCAATCTCGCTCAGCGGCGCCACCGGAAGCTCCGGAGTTTGCGCCTGCGCGATCTGTTGTCCGACGAGAACGGCGAAGGCGCTCACGCTGGCCAGGATGATGGGCTGGACCCGCTTCACGGCTTGTTCTCCTGGTTCTTGCGAGCCTTTAGATCTTCGATCCGCTGGGCACGCTCCTGTATTTGCTGCCGGCGCTCCCTCTCTGCGGAGGTCTGCGCGGCTCCCTCGTAGTTCGTGACCGAGGTGATCTGCGGCCGGAAGTTCCGTACGGTCCAAGTGTACTCGTAGGTCGCCTCCTCGCGCTTCTCATCGGCAGAGGGCCCCGTCACGACACGATACCCGGTGACGAAATATTTGCTCGTCTCCCGCTCATAGATGATCTTGCGGGGATCGAATCTTGCGGTGATACGGTTGTGCTTGATTTCGGCGATGGTGTTCTCGACGGACTTCATAACTCCGTGGAAGATGTCCGGGGCCAGCAGCGGCTCCAGCCCCTTGCGCACGAAGTCCGCGTTCGCTGGTGTGATGTTGCCGAGCAACATGGACGTCGACCACGACCAAGCCTCCAGATAGTCCTGATTGGCGGACGATCGCGAGACCTCGACCGCCTTGGCCAGTTCCGGCGGCGCAATCACCACTGTCTTGTCTTTGGCAATGGCGTTGATGGCCAGCAGGAGGGCGACGCCGAGAAGGCCGAGGTTGGCTGCCCTCTGGAACCTGTTCTCAGCTCTGGCCCCCTGCCAGGAAGCCAGAAAATCCTTCAAGTGCATCTGTGCGTGTCCCGGCTCAAGGCTTATAGTGATCGGCGAACGGATTGCGGATTGTCCGTGCGCTCGTGGGCATCAGCCCGATCCAATAGAGCAGGTGCTGCAAGTAACCGTCCGGATGGCCGTCCCGGAATCTTTTGTAGAGAGACGAGGCGGCAAAGCCGAGGGCGGTCATGATCAACACGTTTCCAGTGAAAATACCGATGACGTGGAGGAGCACGATGGGCGCCAGCTCATCGGTGTTCCACAGGAGAACCGTTGGTGGTTCGTCGATTTGTCTCGGAAGCTGTACCGGATCCATGTGCCAATCCCCTTGCACGTCTGGCACATTTATGCCCGTTTTCAGCCCGGCTTCGCGCCGTTGAAAGACGCTGGAAAACGTCGCTTTTCTCGGTTGCGCGGGCCAATCAGACGTGCTGCGCACGGGCGCGTTCTTACCTCGCCCATCTCCGTCGACGGCCTGCTGTAAAGGCCGAATGAAGTTTCCCCAGAAGGGTCGGTCGAAAAGTCCCCAGATGGTTTGAAGGGCTATGGATTGGCTTCGGTGTCGGTGCTCCTCGCTTTTGGTGGCCGGCCTCGGCGCCGTGGAGCCGGCGGTGGGGCAGTGATCGGCCGGCTTCGGTTGTTGTCCGGCATCAGTTCGGCATGACGGCGTAGGCGGTAGCTGGCGCCTTCGATCTGCACCACCACGGCATGGTGCAGCAGGCGGTCCAGCAGGGCGGAAGCGACGACGGTGCCGCCGAAGACATCGCCCCATTCGGAAAAGCCGCGGTTGGAGGTCAGGATCATGGCGCCGCGTTCATAGCGGGCGTTGACCAACTGGAAGAACAGGTTGCCGCCGCCGGGGATGACCGGCAGGTAGCCGATCTCGTCGACGATCAGCAGCTGTGGCCGACACAGGAAGCGCAGGCGTTCCCGCAAGGTCCCTTCACGCTCGGCCTTGGCCAGCGAGCTCACGATGTCGGCCAGGGTGGCGAAGTAGACCGAGCGGCCGGCCTTGACGGCCTCCACCCCCAGAGCAAGCGCCAGGTGCGTTTTGCCGCAGCCAGGCGAGGCAGCGACATACTGCCCGATATCAGGGCCAGGACGTAACGATCCACTACCCTTTCCATCCCCGGTGCGGCGAACGCGTCGGCGTCGTCCGGCGTCACCGCTTGCGCGGCACCGTCATGCTGGTAGTCGAACAGCCGGACGGCACGCTGACCCACGTGCCGGAATGGATGACCGCGCCGGCGGCCGCGAGCACCAGCCTTTGTGACGCCCCCCGGTTCCCTTTGGGGGTTCTCCAGGAGCTGTATTTGGCCACCGACGCTGCCTTGTCGTTGCTCCGCGAGCGAGACAACGGAGGGCGGCATGAGACACCCCAAAGCGACCGTGCAACCGGACTTGTTTGCGCCGACGCGGCCGGAGGCCGCCCTTCCGCTGGAGGTGGCGCAACGGCTCCTGCCGCTTCTGGAACAGCTCCTGCTGGAGGTGCTGGCGAGCGAAACCCTGGTGACGGAGGCGGGCGATGAGCAAGATCACCCCTGACCACCTCGCGCGTCATGCCTACGTCTACGTCCGCCAGTCCAGCCCGGACCAGCTCCTGCACAACCACGAGAGCCGGCGCCGGCAGTACGGACTGGCCGACCGCGCCCGCCAGCTCGGCTGGGCGGAGGTGGTCGTCATCGACGACGACCTCGGCCGCTCCGGCGGCGGGATCGCCCGCCCCGGGTTCGAGCGACTGCTGGGGGCGATCTGCGAAGGGCGGGTCGGCATCGTGCTGGCCATCGAGGCGTCGCGGCTCGCCCGCAACGGCCGGGACTGGCACACGCTGCTGGAATTCTGCGGCTTGGTGGGGTGCTTGCTGGCCGATGAGGACGGGGTTTACGACGCGAAACTGCCCAACGACCGGCTTCTCCTGGGCATGAAGGGCACGATGAGCGAGATGGAACTGTCCATCCTGCGTCAACGCTCCCTGGAAGCCCTGCGCCAGAAGGCGCGCCGCGGCGAACTGTTCCTCACCGTGGCGGTCGGCTACATCAAGACCCACCACGACCGCATCGCCATGGACCCGGATTTGCGGGTGCGCGAGGCGCTCGGCCTGGTGTTCCGCAAGTTCGCCGAGTTCCAGAGCATCCGCCAGGTTCACCTCTGGCTGCGTCAGGAGCGGATCCGGCTGCCGGCCGTCGAGCGGACCGCCGAGGGGCCGCGCATCGTGTGGAAGCTGCCGGTCTACAACACGCTTCACCACCTGCTGACCAACCCGATCTACGGCGGGGCCTACGCGTTCGGCCGCACCGGCAGCCGCGTGAGCGTGCAGGACGGACGCAAACGGGTGGTTCGCGGCTTCCGCCGCACGCAGGCGGAGTGGGAGGTGTTGATCCCCGACCACCACGAGGGCTACATCTCGTGGGCGGAGTTCGGGAGGAACCAGGCCCTGATCGCCGACAACGCCAACAGCAAGGGCATGATGGCCCGCGGCTCGGTGCGCCGCGGCGACGCGCTGCTGGCCGGACTGCTGCGCTGCGGACACTGCGGCCGACGGCTGCACGTTGCCTACAGCGGCACGGATGGCTACTGCGTGCGCTACGACTGCCGTGGCGCGCATCTCAATCACGGAACCGAGCGCTGCATCTCGTTCGGCGGGCTGCGGGTCGATGCCGCCGTGGCGGAGGAAGCCCTGCGGTTCCTGGCGCCGCTGGGGATCGAAGCGGCGCTACGGGCGATCGACGCGCGCGAGGCCGACGGCTCCGAGACGCGGCGGCAGGCGGAACTCGCCCTCGCCCAGGCGTGCTACGAGGCCGAGCTGGCGCGCCGCCAGTACGATGCCGTTGATCCCGATTACCGCCTCGTGGCGGCTGAACTGGAGCGTCGTTGGAATGACCGGTTGGTGGAGGTCCATCGCCTGGAGGAGCGCGTGGCGGCCTTGCGGACCGGCCAGACCGCCGCGCTCACGGCCGAGGAGCGGGCTCGCCTGATGGCGCTAGGCGCCGATGTCGCGGCGCTCTGGCATCATCCCGGCGCGACGGCGGAGACGCGCAAACGCATTCTGCGCACCGTCATCGCCGAGATCGTGGCCAAGGTCGTCGATGACACGATCGAACTGGTGATTCACTGGCAGGGCGGCGACCACACCCACTTGAGCGTGCCGAAGAACCGGAGCGGCAAACACCGCTGGCGAACTGACGCCGACACCGGCGATCTCATTCGGGCTCTGGCCCGACAACAGCCCGATCGGGGAATCGCCGCGATCCTGAACCGGGCCGGCAAGCGCACCGGCAAGGGCAACACTTGGACCGAGGCACGGGTGCGCAGCTTCCGCAACGCCCATGGCATCGCAGTGTACCGGGAGGGTGAAATGACCGAGCGGGGCGAAGTGACCTTGGAGCAGGCGGCCGACCGGCTGAAGGTCAGCACGATGACGGTGCTGCGGCTGATCGCCGGCGGGACCATCCAGGCCAGCCAAGCGTGCAAAGGGGCGCCATGGGCGATCCTCGAGGCCCAACTATCTGGGCTCGAACCGCTCCGCCCGTCGGTACGCCGTCCGGTAACAGACGATCCGGATCAGCAGACCTTTGATTTTCAATGACGTAGCGAGGTGGGCATCATGACGCGGGAACGGGCTGGCCGAGGAAATGGACCACCTCGTGCCGGTCGACGAAGTCGAGCTGCGCCAAGGTCATGATCCTGTCGCGGTCGAGCGAAGGCTGGAAGGAGAAGTCGAAGCCGGTGAGCGTCTTGATGGAGAGAAGCCGGCCCATCTTCAGGGCTGCCTTGATGCGGCGCCCCTCGCGCAACGTCAGTTCCTCGCCCAGCAGGGCGTCGATGGCCTCCAGAGCGGAGAGTTCGCCACGTTCCAGCCGGCGCAGGATGTGCTCCAGCGCTTCCAGAGCACGCGGCATCTTCAGCCCAACCAGATATTGGCGAATGCGGTCGAGGGTGGCGGGGCCGGCTTCCAACGGCGTGGTGCTCATCACGGGCTCCCCGGCTGGTTGGCCAAGTGGCGGCCGATGGTGTCGTAGATGGCCAGCGAGCGGGGCGTGACGGTGCCGCCCTGCAGCGGAGGTGCCGGGGGCGTGGCGACCTCCCTGGGCGTCTGGCTGTTGGGCGGTGGAGGCTGGGTCCGGTGTCCGGTGGCAATGCGCCGCTGGCCTCGTCCTTCCAGCGCCGGGTGGGATGCGACGGCGATGCCGTCCTCCAGGATGGTGACGGTGCCGGCGGTGACCTGCACCTCCACCGTCCGCCGGGGGGTGCAATCCGGCACGGAGTAGAGGTTGCCGCCGACCGACACCATGCCGTCTCGGGTGACACGGCGCTCCAGGGCCAGCACGCTGTTGAAGGGGCCGGCCGGCAGCGGCTTGAGGTGGGAGCGCTCCTCGGCGAAATGCTCGGCGACGATGCGCTGGGTGGTGGCGTGCCGACGGCGGTTTGCGAGCTGATCCAGCCACTGGGTGAACTGGATGTTCAGGTCCTCGAGATTGCGGAAGCTGCGGGCCAGGAAGAAGTCCTCGCGCACGTAGCGGAAGGGCCGTTCGACTTTGCCCTTGGTCTTGGCGCGGTACGGCTTGCAGGCCTTCGGCAGGAAGCCGTAGTGGCTGGCCAGGGAGAGGAGCTTGGGATTGTAGGCGATGCCTTGGGCCGGTTGATCGGGGTCCTCGATCTCGCCCAGCACGGCGGTTTTCATGCGGTCGTAGAGGATTTGTTCCGGCACACCGCCGAAGCTGTCGAAGGCGGCGATGTGGCAGCGGAGCACGGTTTGCAGGTCCTGGCGGGCGACGAAGCGGGCCCACATCATGCGGCTGTGGCCGAGCACCATGGAGAACAGCCAGACGATCCGCTCCACCTCGGGCTCGTCGGTGAAGGTCGTCTTGAAGAAGGCGAAATCGACCTGGGCCTGCTTGCCGGGCGGCGTCTCGAAACGACGCTCGAAGGACGGTGATGGGGCGGGACGAATGGCGCGAACCACGGCTTTCAGGATGGTATAGCCGCCGGTGTAACCGCGCTCCTTGAGTTCCCGCAGCAGGCGGCGGGCGCTGAGATCAGGAAAGGCCTGCAGGCGCTCCCGCAGATAGGGCTCGAAGGGTGTGAGCAGCGTCGGCCGAGCTGGCCGAGGGGTGTAGGCGGGCGCCTCCAATCCGCGGGCGATGTATTTGCGGATGGTCTTGCGATCCAGGCCGGTGCGGCGTGCGATCGCCGACACCGACAGGCCCTCGCGGGCGAGATCGAGAATCATGACGAGTTCCCCAAGTCTGACCACCTGCGCCCTCCCTCCGCCTCGGAGGGTGATCATGGGCGACGGGCGGCCGCAGGGCTCCGGGGCGTACGCCCCGGAGCCCTGCCGTTGCGTTAGCCTGGGGAATTTTCAGCCGCCCTTTCCGGGGAGTATCCAACCGGCACTGACACCTGCGGCTCCGCCAATGACAATGGGCCGGAGACAAGCTCCGGCCCAGCCACTCAACCCATCGCGCCAGCTGCGAAGCTCGGACGCGGTCAGATGCGCTTCATCGTGTGTGACGCCACCAACATCAGCAATAGACTTACAGCGATGAAGAAGAACGGCGCCAGCAGGGGCGGGATCGGCACCGGTAGGAGGAGCGCCATAGGCAAGCCGACCAGCAGCCACTTTGCCGTCGCCGCCGCATAGCCGTGCACCAGCGGCGAGGGGTAATCGAACGTGAACTGCTTGCGCCGCCAGCTCATCATGCCGTCTAGGACCGCCGGAACCAGGAACAGCGGCACCACGGGGAGCCACAGCATCACGGCCGCAAGCCGGACGAACAGCCGCTGCAGCGATCCGAACACAGCATCCAACCCGGCCTTGATCATCGGGAAGTAGAGGTTCGCCCCAAGCGCTTCCAAGCCCCGGCTCTCCACAATCTTGTCCTGCGTCGGCAGGAAGAATTCGTAGACATTTCGCTCGACCCCGGTGTCACGGAAGATAGTCGCATAGGCATCGAAGCCGCTCTTCTCGATCCACAGCGTCGCATTGAGGCCAAGTTCAGCGAGGGACCACTGCCGCTCCACACGCGTTAGCCAGTCCAGAGCGTCCCGTCCCAGCATCGGTGTCAGCACGGCGATCATCACGAACTCGCCAAGGATAAGCCAGAGCAGCCAGCGTGCCCAGGTGGTGTTCTGTGATTCAGCCGCCATGGCTGGCCTCCTTGAGGATGTCGCGGTGCGTCGCCGTCAGGGCGAAGTCGGCAACGGCCGCGGTGATCTTTGCCGCCGTTTGGGTGCGTTCGCCGGAGCGTAGGGTATAACGCGCCACGTCCCGCTGGGCTGAGCCTAGCCAGAGCAGCAATGGAGCCCCCCGACTAGGAGCCCACGTCCGGTCGCCGCTGTCCGTCACAGTGATCCCAGCGAGCACCCGCCCAACTTCTGAAAATGCGGCGTCGGTGAATGCGAGAAGGCGCAGGTCATCACGCTGAAGCATGGCCGCGTCGTAGGCATCGTAGGCCCTGTCCAGAGCACGGTGCAGCAACGGAAGCGGCGCGCCGCCCCGCTTGAGCGGGGGCGCCGTAAAGGCGTCCGTGATGTACTCGGCCATCCGCCGCTGTATCTCCGCGCTGCAAGGCCAATCCATCTCAAGCCGCCGAATGACGGCCATGATCCGCTTGCGGTCAGCGCGAAAGGTACGAAGCATCTCGCATGGATCATCGGATGACGGGCATGTCAGCCCGATCGTCATGGCGCTTTCCATGGCAATCATCGCGCCAGCTACTCCTTGAGAATCGGTAGGCGGCCCTTGAGCAGGCGCCCGCCTGAGACCTTGGCGACGAACTCCAGGTTCGGGAGCTGCCCCAGCAGAGCCGGGGTGAACAACTCCGCTTCCTCCTCCATAAGGCGTTCGCCAGCGTTGCCGCCAAACTGCATGGTTTCGTGACCGCCGGTTCCGATCGATGACCCTTGTGTGGTCATGACGTATTTCACCCGGACAGTCGGCAGACCATCGGTGATGTAGGTCTGGGTTTCGTTATCGGTGACGCGCAGGGAGATCAGGTTGTTCACGTTGCCGAGCACCTGGCGGGCCTTGGGTTCGGAGCCCAGCCGTGTCACAAAGTCAGCAAAGGTCTGCGTGGCGATGAGTAGCCGGAGCTCGGCACCGCGGCCTTTGTTCAGGATCTGGATGAGCGGGTCGTTCACCACCTCGGCCGCTTCATCGACGAAGATGTTCACCGGAGTGTTGTTGACACCGTAGTTGTAGCGGTCGCCGGCGACACTGGCGAGGTCGGCGAGCAAGATCGACCCGATTGCCGAGCCCACCATCGCATCGGTCAAGCTATCCAAGCCGATGTAGCAGACTTGTCCCAGGTTGATGACGCTCGCCATATCTACGATCGGACGCTCATCAAAATCATTGTTCCGATTTGGCGACAGCAACCCGCCCATGTGACCGGATGTGAGTTGCCCGAGCAAAGGAAGGAGAGAGGCAATCATTTTGCCGAAGTGCGTTCTATCGTGCTCAAACATGCTGAGCAGGCCTTCGAGGTCTGTATTCGGCGCACGGTGGTGGACCTTCTCGCGATAATATCTGATTAGGGCGAGGGCCTTACCGTCCTTGCCCTTCGCGTTGTTCAGGAACGGCTTTGCCTCATCCTCCCACATTTCGACCTGCTTCTCGCACCAGATCGAAACGGATCTGATGACCAGATCATCCAGACCACCTTCCAGGTGAGACCGTATATTAACAAGGTTCGGCTGGCGCCCGGTAAGCACCAGCCCCTGGACGACATTGTTCAGCGCCATTTGCGCATAGGACTTGAAGGGATCGGCCGGCCCCTCGCCGGGGAGCAGGTTGGCGATGCGGCTCGCCAGCTCGGTGGCGCGCGAGAAGTTCTTCATCGGGTCGATGCGAGCGCTTTTTTCGGGAAAGCCCGGATGGAACCAGACAAATTTCTCCGGTTTCCCCAATGCCGCGCAGGCGCGCTGCGCGTTCTCGCGCAGTTCCCGATCACCCTTGGGATCGATGATAATGACCGATTCACCGCGCAAGATTGCTTGTGTGACGAGCAAGTCGAACAGCCGGGTTTTGCCCGAGCCTGTCGTTCCAACGACCAGAAGGTGTCCCTTCGTATCGTTGATCGGAAGCTGCAGGTCTTCCTCGGACATGGAGACGCCGTGGATCCACGGCGCCCCCATCTGCTCGACCTTCGGCAAGATCTTCGATTTGTCGCGCTTGAGGATCTCGTAGCACAGCTGCGTGTGCGGCTGATCCCATTCAAAACCGTTGCCCAGCCAGATGGCTCCGGGCTTCATGCGCGCCTGCAGTTCCTTGATCGACGCGAACTTGAGACGCTTTCCAGCAAGACGGGCCTTCCTTTGGTGATGGCGCCACGCTTGGTAAGCACGGTGCACGCCCATTCCTCCACCGAGTGCTGCCATCCAGGCAAAGGGGGAGAGCGGAAGACCGGAAGCAGCCCCAATGGTCATGCATAGGGCCGCGCTTGTTCCCCACCCAGCAGCCGCAGCCAATTCGAAGTTTGGGCGCCACGGCATTTCATAGGTCTCAACCACCGTTCGGCTCCTGAGTTGTAATCATGTAGTCATTGTCGGTGCGCTGTACCCCCGCTAGGCTTTCGAAAGCGGGCCGGAAGTTGCCAATACCAACCTTCCGCTTTTTAGCAGCAGCCTCAAGCACCGGAAACGGCACTATTCGCCAATCTCCATGATCAATTATCTGATCCGGCGATGGCGTTGATCGGCACCACGAAAGGAACTCGGCGGCAATCTTTGCAATTCTGTCCTCACCCCTTGCTGATGACTTCTTATGTTCTTCGACTTTATGGGAGAGCGATGGATTGGCTTGACTACGCGCGACGACGGGTTCGCTGCTAGCTTCAATGTCTGGCGATCCGCGCGTCGTCTGCATTGGACGCAGAGCGCTCCGTTCGGGCTTATTACCGTGCAGGGATGATTGAGCCGCCGTTTGAGGCTGTTGCTTGATGACAGGACGGCGCCCATCGCCGGCGACGGCCTCCGCCAGTGCAACGGTGCCCTGCTGGATGGCCACGCCCGCGGTTCCAGCAAGTTCACGGTTTGACGACCTGCCCGTCGTCTGCGTTGGACGCGGAGTGCTCTGTTCGGGCTTGGTGCTCTGCCGTGAGGGTCCAACCTCTAGTTCAGCCTGTTGCTGAGGGTCAGGACGGCTCCCATCGCCAGCAACGGCCTCCACCAGTGCAGCAATGTCCCTCCGGATCACCACGCCTCGGATGCCGGCGATCACCCGCATCGACGTAACGGCATCCCGATGTTCTTTGACGATCCATCCCGCGTCTCTTAGCAGGGTTGCCAATTCGATAGGCTGGGCATCAGGCTCGCCATCCGTTCGTGCAAATCGTCGATAGGGGACAAACCCTTCAGGCATCTTCGCCATCAGGTGCTCATCAAGCTGCACGAGGCATTCTCCCCAGTTTGATCGGCCGCCGGCGATATCCTCGGCCATCGCGACCAGAAGTCGACCAGCTTGGCCCATGCCGAGCAGCTCGCTACGCGCAGCAGACGCCACGGCCGCGGTTTTGGCGTTCGTCGCGGGGGGCGTAGCAGGTGGAGAGGGAGGCTCGGCATCGTTCACCGCCTCCGCTGTACCGGCTCTCGGTCTAAGCGAAGCCTCTTCGTGCTCGGTCGTGTGCCAGAACCCATCGTCCTGAGGCGACCTGCGAATGCCGGGCTGGAGTGGTGCCTTGCCGGTTGTCACCTTGGGCGCACTTTTTGGGAGCACACCTCCCTCAGGCTTTTTGACCGTCACGCTAGGGACGTTAACCTTCCCGCCTTGCGCCTGCACATTGGGTTTGCTCACCGTGATGTTCGAGGCGACAGGTCCTTGGGCTGGTTGGATTACAGAGGCGGCGGGCACAGCTGCTTGGGCAGTTGATGCGGGAGGCGCGTTGTGGACGCCCCCACAGTCTGCGCAGGTCCAGGCGGTACCCACAGGAACGGGGTGAGGTTGCACAACACCACATGTGGCGCAGTGGACGCCCGATGCGGACGGAGCCTTCGGTGCTGCCGGCGAAACCTGAGCTGGAGAGCGCGGGACTGGAGCCTGCGCGGCCGTGGCAGGCATACTTGGAGGCAATCCTGCCGTCCCCGCCGGTTGGGATGGTGCTGGCGCCGGGTCAATCTGAGCGCCGACGTAAGGTGGGGGTTCGGCGAATAGGAGCGAAGGAGCTTGAAGGCGCAGCATCAGCAACCTCACCGGGCTGCCGTTGTTGGTCAGCACGTCCGGACAAACCGGCCAGTACCGGTACACCTGGTTCCCAAGCTTCTTTGACACCGCCAGATCACGCTCGATCATTACGTCGGCAAGCGTATCAGGATTTCGCGGAATTCCCTGGATACGGTCGGTTTGCAGCAGCTCGATGATGTCTTCGACCGCCTTCTTCCAGACCACGAACACGCCGTCCGTCACGCCATCGGAAACCACCCAGACCCGCGCGCCCGGTTCGTTGATCTTCCATGTGCCGTCGGCTAGAAGGCGCCGCATGGCATCGAGCACAAATTGCTCGACGGGAACACCGAACCCCGGATCGCGGATCTTCCCATGGCCGGTGGCGACGAGGTCGCGCTCGACACTGGCGGAGTCCGCCTTGGTGACAAGATCTACGAGGAGGTGCTTGAGCTTTTCCGAACCCGACAGATAGAGGTTCAGAGTCTGGTTTATGTCAGAGCCCCCTTCGTTAAGCCAGTGAACCACATGCTTGGGAATCAGACTTTGGGCGATGGAGCCCCCCAGGATGCGGTGTTCATTGCCCCGGTTGCGCTTCCAACGCAGGAAGTAGCGTTCAATGCCATGCTTATTGGCCCACTCGCTGATCGTCTCCGAGTAAGGGCTCCACATGAGCGAGCCGTCGGCATTGACCACCTCGACATCCGTGACCGGCTTGCCGACGTCGTGGAGGAGGCCGGCAAAGAAGATCGCTGCCTGCCAGCGGATTTCCACGCGCTTGCGTTCGAGGGGGGTGCCCTCCGGCATGAAAATGTGTGCGCCGCTGGAGCGGCCTGCGGAGAACGCCACCTCGAGCCCATGCCGGAACGCACCACCAGCCCCTTTGTGATGATGGTGCTCCGAGGATGGCAGAAGGTGAATATACGAGGCGAAGCGCTCAATTACCGGCAGGATTATTCGGTTGTAGTCCTCGTCCGGAAATGAAAACGTCTGCCGGATCTTGATGAGCATCTCCGGTTGCCGGCGCATGAGGCGCTCGGTGCTGTAGACGGGGAGTCCCTTCTCGTAAGGAGGATAGCGTGGCACTTCCTCGTCGACGTCGATTTCCGGCTTCGACGCGAGCGGTGCATTGGCGTAGTAGCCGGGAAAGGCCCAGCGAAGCGCTCTGTCGGAGAGGTCTGAAATCAACTTCTTCATGGGGATCTCTCTACCAAAGTCGCCCCCGGTCTCTCGCCACCGAAAGACGCCGAAAAACAGCGCCTTTCGGCAGCGCGCGCAGCTGCCGATCCCCGCTACTCTTCGGGGCGCTCCCGAGGCGATTCAATACTGAGAGGTTCCCTTGCGCCTAACCATCTACGCATCCGTCCTGCTTGCGGGGACGGTACTCGCAGGTTGTGTGGAGACAACCGTGCAAACCCCCTTGGTAACGCCCACCGCGCATCAGGTGGCCGACACCACGCCCCCACGGTATGAGGCCCGCGTTGGCTGGGTCGGAGCCCGACGGGGAGGCGCGGCCGTTCGGGGCGAGGGTTACGAACACGTCATTGCGATGGACGCGGCCTACACGGTGGCGCCACTCGGGGTCAACCTGAGCGCTGCCCCAGGCGCCGCTGGGTCCGACCTGGATGTCAACAGTGTCCTAGCTCGGCTGAACGCGGTCGATCCCGTGGCGAGTAGCGCCAAAACCACAATACAGCGCGAACCGCTGCCCGCGCCTTCGTCCAAGCCGATCAAGCTCTCAGCGGGCCGATCATCCATGGTGCCGCCTGTAAGCCGGTCGACCGACGCGCATCGCTCCGCATGGACCAAGTTCTGCGCCGGCCATCGCTTGAGCGCAGATGAGTGGACCGTGATCCACAATACGGCCGGGCCGCCGATGAACACTCTGGAAGAGAAGCGCCGCAATGGATGCGCAGCTTTGCGCAACGACTTCCTGCCGGCGGCTGAACGTTCGACGTCGACGAAGACCAACGGCTAAGCAGTCGCGCTGCCTACTGGGGAGAGCCACTGGGCGGCCTCCCCGGTGGCCGATCGAGTAAGGTGAGGTCAGTCTGCAAAACGGGGTCAGGTCAGACCCGATTGGCTTTCATAAACTCGTCCTTGATGAGCGGAACCCAGATGTGGAAGTCAACACAGTCCAGCGACACCGCCGGCATCCCCTTGCGTGGGTTCTTGTCAGCATACTTGCTTCTGGCAAGGGCAAGCCAAAGCTGGCGTTGCCTGGCAACCATCCCGCCCAGCGCGAACATGACGCGATATACCGGCTGATCCAGGTCCCGGCTGAACGCTGTTGACCAGACCGAAGCATTGCCCTCGCGGGATTCCAACACGAGATCTCCAAACAGGCTGTTCAGCCAGCGTTCGAATACTCTGGGCGGCCGCTCCGCCTTCACACGATGTCTGACGCACCAGGTGGCCCACAGGTCGATCAATTCATCAATCGGCGCTCCAGGGAACTGTTCCCGATAACGGCTCCGGACCCGAATTCCCAGCTTCGCAGCAAACGCCGACGGGGGCGGCATGCTCGTTTCGGTGGCTCCTGGCAGGTCGAACACAAGCTGGCCAGTGGGCTCCTCCAAGAGCGGGCCGGTTTCGGCTGGTGGCAACGCGGAAGCTGGTCCTTCGAATATGAAGCGGATGTGCGTGCGCTTCTTGGTCCGCTCCTGCAATACCAACTCGTAGCGGATGTTGAATGCAGCGTGTTCGTTGATTTCATCCACAGCGACCTTCAGCACCCGGCGTTCAAAGGCTGCCCATTTGTCGTAGCTCTCGGCGGCAGCGTTCAACACCTGCCTTAGATCGCTAGCAGAGACGGTCCAAGCCAGGGTCTCGCGGTCAGTGTTGGCGCACAGAAGTTGATAGAGGCGGTGGCTGTAACCCGACGTCAGTTTCGCGAGAACTTTGAGCTGAACAAGGAATCGCTCACCCTTCATCGACAGAAGCTTTTCGACCTCTGGGCTGAAGCGCCAGTAGATGACACCATGACTCTCCGGGACCTCAGAGAGTGTGATCAAGCTGATGTTTCTGTGCCGGAGGGTGTTATCTCCCGGAGCGAAATACCCGATGGTGATGACCGAACTTTGCAGGTTCTTCGCAGCGGCCAGAATTCGGCTGTTGCTCTTGTGACTTTCCCATCCCATCGCCCGCTTAACGTCGGTCGCCAGCGCCGAGTAGACGCGGGTACCAGGAGCCGCTTCTCCGGTCACGGCGTCGCTCAGCACCGTATCAGAAGCATGGGCCAGCATAGCATCGAGTAGCTTACGGTCCACCACCGACAAATCGGGGTCTAAGACCTCGATCAGCTCGCGGACCTTCAGGAAGCTGGGATCGCCGTGCATCCAGTTGGAGACAGCGAGAGGACTCCGCCTCGGGCTATTGACCGCTGGCGCCGCCTGTTGGACGCGCACTTCAGCCGAAGTCTCCTCGGCATTCGCAGCCGGCGTCACACGCTTGGTTCCCCTCTCCATAGGCCTTCATGTCTTGATTGTGCCGGTTGCACCATAGTGACGCGGCGGGGGTTATGATGGCAACGGGCTTACGGTGGCTATCAAGGCTGGGGTGACGCAGCGGGGGGCATAATGGCGGCATAGGCGTAGCCTTCATAGCCCTCGGAACGTCACCGTGACGCAGCGGAGGCTATAATGGCCGGCAGCGAGGTGTCGTCGCAGTGCATGGCTTGATGCAGCTTGCGGCTCCAATGGAGCCCTTGCGGAACGCCATCATGGCCTCCGCTGCGTCACGGTGACGCGTTAGAGGCTATCCCCGCGGACTGACCCGCGCCAATACAGCCTCAGGCACGTCATGGTGACGCAGCAGAGGCCATAATGGCCCACAACCGCGACCGACAACTCAGCGGTCGCGATCTAGAGACTATGCCCGCCACGCTGCGCGGAGACAAACGCGCCACCATAGCCTCCAGCACGTCACCGTGACGCGGCGGAGGCTATAAATGCAGACTTGAGTCGCGCCAGCATAGCCTCCGCTGCGTCACGGTGACGTGCTGGGGGCTATAATGGCATATCGCGCAACGGGGGTCCGCCATTATGGCCCCGACCACGTCACGGTGACGTGTTAGAGGCCATGATGGTTCACCGAATGATCACCGTACCCTTGGGGCTGACGCTTCCTTCAGCCTGACTCCAGCAACCTCCTCAGCGTAGGCCACATTCCGTGGGAACGTCGCTTGGCCTTCTAAAACTCAATTTGGTCGCCGAGACGATACACACGAAGCAAGCTCAGCGATACGGGGTAAAGACGCCGAAAATCGACGTCTTTCTCATGTATCGCAGTGCTTGCGAAGCGCCACTTATTGTGCCGGAGGCTGAGTTTTCCAGCTGCTGTAGCGGGTGTCCTAGCACGACTTGGGTCGGCAGACTCGGCAGGCACGTCCTGGCTACCGACTGGCCCGAAGGCGCCAATGCCCCCCAGAAGTGGCGCGGAGCCCAGGACTGGTCCGCTACGTCATCATGGCCACCAATGCGTCGTCCCCATCACGATCTGGCGCAGGGTGTCCGAAAGTGCCGCCATTATGCCCCCCGCTCCGTCACCACGTCGAAACGTAAGACAGGATCGCCCACAACGTCGCCATCATAGCCTCTTAGGCGTCACCACACTGCGGTTTGGCGCATAACGTCCAGTCTCCATTCACCATTGCCGCTGTAAAAGCCGAGCAGATGGCTCCTGCCGTGGGTGACGTCGCATGGGGCATAATGGCGAGATGACTCACTCGCACCTTAGCAGAAGCCACGAATCCGCGTGAGTCGCTGGGGGTGACACCGTGTGGAGCATACTGGTGCGGCCAAAGTCCCGCCATCACGCTCCACGCTGCGTCACCGTGACGTGCCTTGGAGCATCATGGCAAGCAACACTCAGCCGTTATGCCCCCCTCCACGTCACGGTGACGGATCGGAGGCCATAATGGCGGATTCGATCCACGTCGTTCTGTGTGAATCGTTGGACAGCCGTTTAGTCCGGAAGGAAGAAGTGACCATGAACGTCGAAATGTAATGTCGGGCTCCCGCGTGGGGCCTTTCGCATCAAACAGAATTCGAAGTTCGGCAGTGCCGTTCACCCAAGTTTAGCGACTTTGGGCACGATGGTCTATTGCCGTACTTTTATAGAATTGGAGCAACTGCATGGAACACGCTTCCAAGCAGAGGGTGGGGCTTGTGCCCGCACGTTACCTCAACCATCCCGATGTCGGAGTCCTTGAGCTTGGCGTCCTAACGGTCCTGTCCATCCATGCAGACCGCACCGGGCTGTCCTGGCCGTCGCAGACCACAATTGCGACCACGCTGAAGATCAACCGCTCGACGGCGAACAGCGTGCTGGCGAGGCTCGTCAGCTTGGGGCTGGTTGTGAAGGGCCAACATCCGAATCCGAAGATCCGGGTCTGCACCTACCAGCTCCCCGGACACGAGACGCTGTTGGACGGCTTCTTGGGCAGCCTCCACCATGCTGTCGACGAGGTGCCAACCACTGTTGCCGACGGCGACACAGAACACCCCGAACATCTCCATCAAGAATCTCTCTCTCTTGGGCGCGCGAGCGCGCTGGAGGGAGACACCGATCTTGGTGATGACGGCACAGCGAACCGGACCGTCCCAACGCCGCCAGACCCGCTAGACGACGGCTGGACCCCTTCGCATGCCGACCTGTCCTTTGCCACCACAGCTCGCCCGGATTTGAGTTCGGAAGACGTGGCGAACGTCGCCCAGAAGTTCGTCGGCCACTACCGCGGCCAGCCCCTGCCCGACCCCTCGTCCATCTTCCGCTGCTGGATCAGGAAGGAGATCAAGCGCCATGACCGTTCCGCCAATCATGCTGCCCCGGGCCCCGCATCCGTCTACGACACCGATCGGCGAGCGGCGAGGCGAGGTGGTGCCGTTCCAGCGGCTGCCGGCCAAGCCCGCTTTGACGCCTGGGCTCGAGCGGCTCTTGCGCGCCGAGCAGGTTTCCCTCACCTCAGCTGAACCGGCAAGTCCGAAGGACGGAGCACATCACCGGTTTGAGTTTCTCGGGACCACCGAGAAGGCCTGGCGAGCCAGCCCAGTCCCGGCGGCCGAGCGCACAGCCGCTGAAGAGGCAATGGCGGCGTTCGACGAATACCTGCGTCCGCAGGATTGGGAAACCAACGCCCGCGCCATGCGCGCCGTTGCCGTGCTGCTCTCCTACTATCGGCAGCCGGACCGGGCTCTGGAGATGGAGGAAGATATCGCAGGCCAGTGGGGCGAGGACATCGAGGAGTATCCCCTGTGGGCCGTCGAGGAAGCGTGCCGGATATGGCGCCGCACCCCGGATAACCGACGGGCGCCCTACCCTGGCGAGATCCGTGCGATGTGCGAGCGGCTGGTCGGCCAAGCCCGTCAGCAGCGCGACCGCTTGCGTCGCTGTCTGGAGATGCCGTCGCAGATCGCAGCTCCAAGGCGCCTGACGACCGCCGAGCGCACCGCGCTGGATGAGCGCCGACGGGCCGAGCGCGTCGCAGAGATCGCTCGGTTTGACGAGATGAAGGCCCGGCTGGTGGCCGAAGGCAAGTGGCCGGGCAGTGTCGCGACCCCGGCTTCGGCACCGGCTCCATCGTCCAACTGCGACACGGAGATAGAGGCGGGCGGTGCGCAGCCGAACACCACGGGCAGCTTCCAGCGTCTGTCCGCGGCTATATCGGCTCCGGTGTGTTCGGCCATTCCCAGCGCGGCCGAACCCGCTCCTGCAGAGACCACTCCTGACCATCCGACAACGACCAGCAACGCTGATGCGCCGGGTCCAGCAGAGCCTGATTCAATCGGTGGAGGGATTGCGGCGCATCGCACGCCGGGCAGTAGCCCTGGAGCTCGGGCTTTGCATCCGCGTGCCTTGGTGGGCGGAGCACCGACAAGTCTGGAACGGACCGCAAAAGCATCGGCACGGCCTGCCGGTAGGCAGCATAGATTTCCGGTACCTTTGCCAGGTCCTTTGCCAGGAGCCATCCCTTGGGGGCAAAAATGCCAAGGGGGGCGTTCACAAAGCTCACCAGCAGCATTTGGTTCTGAAAGCACTTCCAGCAGTTTGATGGGGAGGCAACCGCCGACAGCGATAGGGTGTGCGCGGCAGGCTCGGGCAAACGCACCCGACGGCTCAGCAACAACGTCACGAAGTCGCTGATGGAGGTCTGCCGGCCATCGCCATGGTCAACCCATGGTGCCAGGATCCCGTCACGCAGCGGAACCAGGTGGAATAGCGGCAGATCACGATTGGGCTCGTAGTCCGGCAGGCTGAAGCCGATCAACCACGCGCCGCGCACGCCGTCGGCAGCGTAGGCTGCTTGCCGGCGCTCGATCTCGTCCAAGGCACAGCGAGACATCTGGATCTCAATAGCGACGCTCCACCCTCGCACCGGATGTTGCACGAGGACATCAGCCCGCCAGCGGCCATCAGGTCCGCGTGCTTCCGTCGTCACGGTCAGGCCGAGCGCTTCGGCTGCGCGTGCGGCAAGCGTCTTCGCGACTATATGCTCAGGTGACTCTCGGTGTTCGCAGCTGGTACCGGGAGCGTGACGAAAAAACCGCCAGCCGCGCGAACTGATCACTGGCACGACAGGGGTGGAGCAGCAGCTGGCCGCTAGGCCAAGCTCCCGGTAGGTGGCTTTAAGCGCGTCCCACTCCGCGTCGGTCATGGACCAGGCAGGGAACCGAGCGCCAGCGGTGGAGAAGGCGAGGAGGGGCATAGCTGGGAGTCTATCCTGAAGCAGAGTGCTGGGCAAAGGGATCACCAACACTTCGACCGGAGACTTCAAAGCTAGGGCGCGTGCCGGTTAGTCGACTGGCCGTGATGCGGCCGCCATGCCAACTGCCCATCGAAAAGCACTACGCTGATGACCTATGCGGGCCTGATCCTCACGGCCGACGAAGAGACACGTCCGCCGGTGCATGCTCGCTTCAAATCAATCGGAGAACTGTCCGGGAATGGGCTCACCGTGTTCGTCCACCCATGGGCCGGCGTCATCCAGCCCAGCCATTATTCCCTTCGGCCCGTGGCGTAATTCATCCGCAAACATCCGGGCTTCGTCGGCGTCGGCGTCCGGACCAAGGTTGTATGCGACTAGAAACAGGCGGCCGTCGTCGTCAAGTCGCACATCAACCCAATCAGGACCGCTCTTGATCCGAACAACTGGCGCCTCGTTATGAAAGTGGGGCGGCAGAATGGGATTGGTCATGCCGAATTCCTGTCCATGTGTCAGTTCAACCAATGCGCGGCCGATATGAAAAACATAGCGTCCGTCGGCGCCGTGATCCCCGCGTCGAGTATCACCTCGCCATAGCCGCCGATTGTCGGGTCAATCGCCATCCGAGCAGCAATAGCGGCCTCGCTATAGGTCGGGAAAACAGCGCAGTTGGTTCCAGATCGGCCGCTGTAGAACATCGCGCAGGTTCCGGGATAGCCTTCGGGAACCCGTGCTACGGCGAGATCTCCGCCGAGATGATTGCTTATCGTACCGACGATGTGTGCGGGCTGAGCGCCTTCATAGTGACCTCCGAAGAGACGAGCGATCCGGGCGCACGCCACCTCCGCTCGATGGTCAATTCGCATGTGGGTCAGGGCCAAGCGCTCGCTGGCGGCGAATGGGGTGTGTCCCATTGGTCGGGTATCCCTCTCTATCGTCCACCAACGTCGAGGCCGGACGCCGGCACCATCATTCGCAGCGGACTGTTCAAGCTACCAAAAGGCGGTGGTAACGCGCGCATGTGAAAGACATCGCTTTCTATCGTTTCTCGCGCGGCTCCGGATCGGTAATGCGTAAACGCCCGGTCTTGATCATTATCGGGCGGCAAGAGTGCCTCACTTCCAATGTCTTACCAGGACGCGAAGTAAAAGTTAAAATAATTAAGGGGAGGCACGGCACGGTACATTGGCGAAGACCAAAATAGCGTAAGTTGGTCTGATTTAATTCTTGAAAATCGTACAAAGCGCACATATTGTAGGCCTATTCGGCGCCGGAAACTGCGCTAACCCGCCGACCTCCCCATCGGACGGGTCCAATTGCGAGGTGCATCATGTCAGAATACATGGCTGCTGCGATCATGATCGGTGGTCCGCTTCCCCATTTTCTTCGTGAGTCTCTGGCTCGCGTCGTGGCCGAGCAGGGCGTCGGGCTTGAGTATGGAGAGGGACCGCTTCTGCAGGAGGAAGTCCTCACCCTGATTGACGAGACGATCCGTTTGGGCGAGACGCTCCGCCTTTGTGACGATGAAGCGGCGAACGGCGAGTTCCAAACGCTGGAGGCGTTCCTGCGCTCGCACGGCGTTGCCTACAAGCGCACGTCCGATGCCAAGTATGAGGCGGATGGGCAAGCGATCCTGTTCGACGGGGCCAAGATCATCGCCCACAAGGCGACCCAGCGCGGCAAGGTGACCGCCGCCTATCGGGACATTGAGCAGGCAATTGCCGAAGGGCGCTTCGAGGCGCTGCTGGCGGAACTTCGGTTGGTCGAGGAAGGTCTGCCACCGCTCACCGATGCACCGTCGCCCGCCGCGTCCGATGTCGGCGCCCAGGCGATCTTGCTGGCTGCTTGAGCGGGAGAGAGCGATGAAGACGCTGCACGCTCATCACATGACCACGATCGGCCTTATCGCAGGTGACCCGACTTCGGAAGCCACATGTCTTGCCGTCGGCGACGTGTCGGAGGCCATGTTCAAGGAGGGAGGCCATCCCGGCAACCTCTTCGCCTATGTGCCGCTGGGCGGGGATGCCACCGTGATGAAGGCCCTCGGCCTGTCACCTAAAGCGTTGGCTGCGACGTTCGCCCAAGCACCCGCCATGCGGGACCTGCTGTTGGAAATGGAAGGCCGGATCGCTGCCTTTTCGGATCTGTGTGGTGCGGTCCAGTACACGGACACGGCGGCGGTGTGGGAGCTACTGGACGGATTTCGCGAAATGATCGGTGCCACGCTTGGCAAGCGCGGGCCGGTGGAAGACGAAGCCCGCCGGCATTGCGTGCTGAACGAGCCCAATGCTGCTGTCCAAGTACAGGCTGACCGCCTGACCGTGACCGTTAAGCGTGCCGACGATGGGGTGTCGGTCTACGTGACCGGACCCGATGGTGGCGACATCACATCCACCTGGGCGCTGTTCTCCGATGCGGCGGATGGCTTCGAGCGGGAGGCAGCATAATGGCGAGGATCATTGATCTCAGCTGCCTCATCAACGCCGCGCGTGAACGTGATCTGCCGTGCGTGGACGCCTGCGTGCGGGCCATCGGGTAACGTTTCCCGGTTGAGCAGTTGGGACGGTGAGCATGTCTTGCCGTCCCTTCCCCTCCCCTATCCCGCGCAAGAAGGACGACGCCATGCGTGGCGAGCATCACCACCCGTCGTATCGGGATCACTTTCGGGTGGCCGACAAATACATCGAGATCCAGGCCAACCACACGCGTCGGAACCGGATGCCGCGAGGGCACGAACTGACCCAACAGATCATGCGTGCGCAGGCCTTCCGCATGGTCGAAGAGGAAGATCGCTCCTGGCACATCATCTTTGGCCGCGCGTGCGTTGGCGTGATCCGCGAGAACGCAAACGGGTCCTTTTCCTGCGGGATGTTCCACGAGCCTGCACATCGGTCCCCGAAGAGCGCTCTACGCCGCTTGGCCTGCCGGGTCCTGGGTATCGATCCGAACGCGATTCATGACGACGGCGGAAAGCCCGGACGGTGACGTCTGGCGGGTCCGACGATCAGACGTAACGCGACACCCTTCCCATCACCCAACAGGGCTGCCAAGGAGCGGCCCGCAACGAGGACACTGTGAGCGCCACTCTCCCCCCGTCCCTGCCGTCGAAGTCCGACTTAGAGGCCCTCACGCCGCACCTCCGGGCCGGGCTGGTCGTGATCGGCCTGACCAGAACCTCGGTGAACGTCGAGGACTTTGGCGGCGCCGAGCCCAGCCTCCAGATCAGCATTGACGGCCACATCTACGTGCGCCCCCACCTTGGCGAGCACGATGGCGCTCCCGCCGTGCTCTGGGCCGTCGACGCCGTGCGCTACACTCCCGCCACCCGACAGGCTCCAGCGGACGCCGAAGTGGCAGTTGTCGAAGACGGACTCCGGGGCCCCTTCCCCGCGCTGCGGCGAGCTCTCCAGGTCATCACCGATGACATTCTCGAACGGGCGGCCGATACGGTGGCAATCGGCCTCGATCTCACCGCTCACCAGCGCCAGACCAAGAGCATCGGGGCGCTCGCGGCGTGAGCAGGGTGACCGTCGCCCAGATGGCCGCCCATATCGCGCATCTCTGCGAAACGCATGAGATCGTGATCGAGGGGCATTCCCGCGGCGGCCGCGCCTTCCGCAAGGAACGGCGGGTGAAGATCCGTCCGGTGAAGTCGGCGGCCACTTATGCTGTGGCGCTACACGAAGTCGGCCACATCCTCGGCCCCTGGCAGTCTCAGACCCGCTTGTGCAGCGAGGCCGGCGCGTGGATGTGGGCCAAGGAGCATGCGTTGCTGTGGACGCCTGTCATGGAGCAGAAGCTGCGAGCGTGCCTTGCCAGCTATATGCACTGGGCGACGCGCCGTTCCAATCACGTTTCCATGCCTGAGCCCGAACACCCTTTCTGGGCGCTGTTGGGCCAACCTGCACCGGAGGCATCCTCATGACCATTCCCTCCTATCGTCCGGGCGAGACAACGGCGGCCGACGCCGAGCGCCTTACCACGATCCACGACTTGGCACGCGTGCTGGGTATCGACGCGACCCAAGATGCGCTGTCGAGGTTTGTCTACGACCAGACGGC
Organism: Azospirillum sp. TSO5; assembly: GCF_003116065.1. Classification (NCBI taxonomy): domain Bacteria; kingdom Pseudomonadati; phylum Pseudomonadota; class Alphaproteobacteria; order Rhodospirillales; family Azospirillaceae; genus Azospirillum; species Azospirillum sp. TSO5. The sequence continues at coordinate 26,672 of NZ_LGQY01000122.1, forward strand.
CTGCGGCGCGTGGATTGCCATGGTGCGTGCTGAGACCGCTTACCGGGTAACAGGGGTCCGGCTGGGCAGTAACGTCGAGGGGATCGATGTGGCGCCGCCTGAGCGGCTTCTCGCCTTACCTTTTACGCTGGCCGAATTCCGTGCCGCACTAACAGAGATCGAGGACGAGGTGACAGTCATCTGGCGGCGCACGCACGGCTGCTTGGAATGTGGTCCCGGCGACCCTGAAACCGGCCTTCGCTCGGTTCGTGAGGGATGCCCGGCCTGCGGCGGTCATGGGCGTGTTCTCTGATCCTGGTCGAGAGCAGTCGTCGGCTAAGACAGACCGGCACCGGGCTCAATCTTTGCCGTTGCAGGGTCACAGGCTCGCAACGCACACTCCCCAGCTCCTCCCGGGGGTTTTACCATGCACGACACGCTCCTCGCCCTTGATATTGAGACGATCCCCGACGCCGAGATCATCCCGGCGGACTGGCCGGCCGAGAAGTTTCCGCCGCATCACTGTCACCGCATTGTCGCCGTGTCGTTTGTCGAGGCGGAGATCGATCGTAGCTCCGGCGTTGAGCGTTACCTGATCCGGAGCTGCCGATCGGGCGGAGATCTCGATTATGATGAAGAGCGCATCCTTCGGGGGTTCTGGCAGCGCTTCGGCAAGGTGCGTCCGCGTGTCATCTCCTGGAACGGGCGTGGGTTTGACCTCCCAGTGCTGCGGCTCCGGGCGATGCTGTACGGCATCCAGGCAGCCGCGTGGTTCCAGTCGGGAGACAAATGGACCAACTACGGGCAGCGTTACCAGCCAGACTGGCATTGCGATCTAATGGAGCAGGTGTCCGACTACGGCGCTGGACAGCGGATCGGCCTGCAGGACATTTCGAACATGCTTGGGTTGCCTGGGAAAGCTGGGTTCGGCCATGGATCGGAAGTCGCCGACATGATGGCGCGCGGAGAGGTCGAGAAGGTGCGGGCGTACTGCGAGACGGACACGTTGAACCTCTACATCGCCTACATTCGATGGGCGCTGCTCACTGGACGAACGGACCCGGCGGGCCACAACGCGAGCATCGACAGCTTGGTGGACTGCCTTTCGCGAGAGAGAAGCACGCGGCCACACCTTGGCGAATTTCTGGACCGCTGGCAGGCCTCGAAGCGACCCTATCCGATGCATGTCCCGGTGCCACGTCAGGCCTTCGTTGACCGGCCTCACCTCGAAAGCAGCGACGTTCTCACCACCACTTCTACTGAAGTGATCTGATTAGAGCTTGCTTGTGCTATCCGAACGCGGCGCGTTCGCCATCTGCCTCATATCTCGGGAGTACGGTGAAAGTGCCGGCTTGGTCGAGCTGTGGCAGCGGTTCCCGTTACTGTCAGAACCGAAGAGGCACGGCGGGCGGTTTGCCTGAACGCGTTGAGCATACCGGTCGCCGATGCAAAGCTGGTGTCAATGTACTATTCGGACTTTGGAATAGTGCCGGCCACTGTCAGAGTTGAACAATAATCTGCCCCGTAAATTTCAATGAACGGGTGGCTAACGAGCCACGTTTTTATTGTGAGCGCGCGCTCTGTACGATATTCTTAGTGCGTTCCCCCAATGCACTGAGTCACCAATCATGGTCGAGATGATCTTAGGCTTGCCTCATCTTCGCAAAGGGCCGCTCCTTTCCCGCGCTCGTGAACTTGGCGTTCCGGTGCTTGTCAGCGCTAACGCATTTGCGGTGTACCGAAAGGACGATCTGGGCATTCCATACTTCGACGGCTTCGACGGAAGCACCTTCGCCAATGCAAGCGGGATGAACCTTCAGCTTGACAGTGGCGGTTACTCGGCCATGAAGCAATACTCGGGCTGGCCTTGGGGGCCGCAGGAGTACATCACCTTCGCCAGCTCCCTGCCGGTAGTGCGCTTCTATAGCATGGACTATTGCGTCGAGCCGGAAGTGGCCGGCTCGACTACTGAGGTTCATGACCGGATCTCCCGCACAGTGCGCCTCAACGTGCTCTGCCGAAACCTAGCCATCGAGGCGGGCTCCATCGCCCGCTTTGCTCCTGTGGTGCAGGGCTGGCACGCCGCGGACTACGGGCGCTGCATCGAGCGCATGCCGTGGCTCTCGGAGCACTCGGTCGTCGGAATCGGCTCCTTTTGCCGACGGCAGCCGCACGGCCCGAATGGCGTTCTCCAAATCCTCTCGCATCTGGATCGTTGGTTACCGGCCAACTGTCGGGTTCACCTCTTCGGATTGCACGGAGAGGCCATGGAGCTGTGCCGTGAGCACCCGAGGGTCATCTCGGTCGATAGCCAAGCTTGGGGTAAGACGGCGCGTTGGGAGGCCTTCCATCGCCGGCGTGGCACTCATGGCGGGCGCAAGACCGATAAGGCTCAGATCGCTCTTCCGTTGCCCGGCCTGGAGCCGCAAGCACCTATAGCGGATCCCGATTTCAAGAAAACGGACGCATACTGCGCCGAGGTGATGACCGGTTGGATGAACCGCCAGACCCGACGGCTGAAGAAGGGCGGGTTCGTGTTCCAGGAGGCCCTTCCACTCCTTGCTTCCGTCGCCGCGGCGCCAAAGAACGATTTCGAGGCCTGCATCGAGCGGGCGAAGGAGGAAATCCGTCAGCTCATCGAGGACGGAGAAATGGAACACGACCAGATCACCGAAAACCTGATTCTGGGGTGGGCAACCGACCTCCTGGACGATACGGACGCTGCAGACCAGGGCCTGGATGCGGCCTGCGCCCTCCCCTTGGCTGCCTGACCGTGCCCGCAAAAAAGCCGCGGCCGCACCCCCGTTCGGGCATTTCGCCGGCTGTCCAAGTCCGACGACACAGCGGAAAGGCGACGATAATCAGCGTCTCTCTAAGGCGAGAGCGTCACCCTTGCCGGTTTAATCTCCCGGCAACGGAAACGGCCCATTCAACAGGTGCACCATGATCCATGTCGAACGCCGCAGCTTCCTTCGTGGAGCCCTCGCTCTCGCCGCTACCGGCGTCGTCGTACCAGTCGCCATACAGCCGCTCGCCGCCGCCAGCGTCCCTGAGCTGCGGGTCTATCGGGACGCGTCCTGCGGATGCTGCGGCGCCTGGGTGAAGCGGATGGAGGCCGAGGGGTTCCATCCGACTGTCGTCATGGTCGACGATCTCGCGCGCAAGAAGGCTGAACTTGGCCTGCCTGACTCCCTCTGGTCGTGCCATTCCGCCACGATTGACGGTTATGTGCTTGAGGGGCACGTCCCGCCCAGTTCCGTGAAGCGCTTGCTGACCGAGCGACCCGATGCCCGAGGCATCGCGGTGCCCAACATGCCCATGGGGGCGCCGGGTATGGAAATGGGCGGGAGGAAGGAAACCTATGCGGTCGTGATCTTTGCCGATGGCGCCGATCCTGCCGTGTGGGAATGGCATTGATCCGTACGGGAGGCGCTGTTCTCATGAGGCTGATCCAGCTCGTTGCCGTTCCCTTCGCCCTCCTGGGGGTGGCGGCGTGCGCTCGGTATCCGTTGGGCATGTCGGAGTCCGAGTTCAAGGCGTTGTCGGCCGAACAGCAGCTTGAGGCGCGCAGCAAACAGGCGGAACTGGATACGGCCGAGGAGCGCCGCCGTGCAGAGGAGCTTGCCGCCCGGCGCCAGGAGCGGGCGGCTTACATGGCGCGGCTCAATGCTGGCGGAGTGTTCGCGGGGCCGATGCTGGGGCCTTGGGGTGGTGCGGTCCCCTACCCCGTTCCGGTGCCGGTTCCCAGCAACCCGATCGCAAGCGCCTACTCGCGCATCCTAATCGTGGGCGGCGTGGTGAACGTGCCGGTCGGGGACGGTCTTGTCAGGACGAGGCGCGACTGGCGACCGGCGCTCCCAGTACCCGTTGTTCTGGCCGAGGGTGAAACCGCACTCATTGAGATTGAGCGCGCCGACCGGAAACCCGGTTCGAACACGCTGCGCGTCGCACGTCTGAGCGGGACAATAGTCGTCGGATACGATCAGGAGATCTATCCTCTGGCGGGAACCTATCCGTTCGAAATCAGCGGAGTGATCCGTGGCGCGGTGATCTCAATTGCACCGGGGTGATCCCATCCAGGGGGGCGCAGTGTTGAAGTCGCAAAACGGGAAGAGGACGGCGCGGGAGGCTTCGCCGTCCTCACTCCTTTTGCGGCGCGCTTACCCGGAGCAGACGAGGGCGTTCATTGCCCATTGTTTTGGCTGTGTGCTGGCCGCCAGAAACGGTATTTAATTTCAATACCCGGCACCGCATGAGCCGACACTCACTGAATATTTTTTGGGGAACGCCATTTTCTAAAAGAGACGGTGAGGATCTCTGTCGTCTGCTTCTGACGTCGGGGCGTTGACAAATATTCGACCTAGACGATAGAAAAAAGATTTGAGTATCGCATTTTTGCGCTTGCTCTTATGCGCTCTGTACGATGTATTTGTCCCTGTGCATCGCGTTTCCCCAACGCACTACAGCAGGAACACATACCATGATAAAGTCGATTGCCCTTTCAAATCTCCGCCGGTCGGACCGTAACGTTCGGAAGACCTATCCGTTTGCTGATGTCCAGTCTATGGCGGCTGATATCAAGGCGCGGGGTTTGCTCCAGAACCTGATCGTCATTCCGACCGAGGCCGACGACGACACCTTTGAAGTCGTTGGCGGCGGGCGGCGTCTGGCCGCTCTGGAACTCCTGCGGACCAAAGGCGAGATCGACGGGACTTACGCCGTCGATTGCGCGGTTCGGGAGGCTGACGAGGCCGAAGAGGTGTCGCTTGCGGAGAATGTCCAGCGAGTGAATATGACGCCTGTGGACGAGTACCGTGCGTTTGCCGCGCTTTTGGAGCAGGGCAAGACAGCTGAGAACATTGCCATCCGCTTCGGACTCCCGGTGCGTGCGGTCCAACAGCGTCTGAAACTGGGGCGGCTTAGCCCACGTTTGCTGGACCTGTTCCGTGACGGCAAGATCGACAAGGACGTGTGCGAGGCGTTCACGTTGTCGGACGATCATGCCATCCAGGAGCGTGTTTACGACGCGCTCAAGCAGTCTCATTCGCTGCACCCGTACCATATCCGGAAAGAGTTGGCGCAAGAGCGGGTGCCGGTGACATCCAAGCTCGGGACCTTTGTTCGCGCGGACTACGTGGCGAAGGGCCTGCCCGTCACCGAGGACCTGTTCAAGGAGGATGGGACTTATCTGGACGACCGCACCGCCGCCTTGGAGATTGCCACCGAAAAACTGCGGCGGGAGTGCGACCGGCTGGTCGCCGAAGGCTGGGCATGGGCGAAGCCGATGCTGGAATACGATCATGCGGTGTTCGCGTCGATGCGGAGCACTCGACCGGACCAGGAACGTCAACTCACGGCCGATCAGGAAGACGAGCGCTTGGCTCTGGTCGTTGCGCACAACGAGATCCTCTCCCGCTATCACCCGGAACTCACGGTCGGCAGGCCCGGCGGCGCTGCATCCGTGGAGGATGATGCAGAGTTGGAGGACGACGAAGATGAGGGGGACTACGAGGACGGTTTCGATGAGGGCGACGAGGACGCTCCCGAGATTCCGCAGGAAGACCTCGACCGCATGGCCGAACTCAAGCGCCTGATTGCCAGGATCGATGCGTCGAAGGGGCGGTTCTACAGCGCCGAACTGAGAGCCAAGGCTGGGGTCTTCGTGCTGATCGGCAGCGACGGCGACTTCGATCTGCGCGAGGGCTACATCGCTCCGGACGCGGCTGGTGAAGGCGAGGCCGCGAAAGCGGCGTCCGCTGGCACGCTCATGCAGACCTGTTCCGATAGATGCGCGAGCAAGCCTGCGCGAGGGCCGTATACGGCGGCTCTGGTCACAGACCTGGAGGCTCACCGAACTCAAGCCTTCCAGCTGGCTCTTGCGCAGGAACCGCAGTACGCGAAGAGCTATCTGATCTATACGCTATGGGTGAAGCTCTCCATGCGCTGCAACATGGCGGCGGCATCGAACCTGTCGGGGCATTTTGAGCGGCTCTCGGGGAGCGTGGTGAAGATGGGCGAGACGCCCGCTGGTGCTGCCCTCGCCAAAATGCTTAACGCCTTCAAGAGCATGATCGAACCGGAGGACGGCTACAGCGGGCGTGAAGCGTTGCCGCTGTTTCAGACGATCCACAGCCTGTCCGATGCGGACAAGGATGCGGTCCTGGCCGTGCTGTTCGCGCAGACGATCAGCGTCAGCTTGTCCGAGCATGGCGGAAAGCGGGATGACGTGGTTGAGCATATCGGCACCGAGATCGGATGCGATCCGGCTCGCACATGGAGGCCAACCGCGCCGGAGTTCTGGTCGCGCGTGTCGAAGGGGTTCGTGCTGGACGAAGTGGCCGTGGTCGGCAAGGGGGTGCAGACACTCGCCCCCGCCAAGAAGGCCCAGATGGTCAGCACGCTCGACCGTTGGTTTGGATCGCCCGACGCCATCATGCTCTCGGAACTTGGTCCTGTCGCCGCCGCCGCCGATGCTCCGATCCCGCAGGATATGGTGGCTGGCATCCAGCAGTGGCTGCCGCCCGGAATGGCGTTCGCTGCCGCGGAGGAAGAAGGCAGCTTGGTGACCGGCGCGAACGAGGAAGCCGCCTGATCTGAGTGGCGCGCGTGACCACGCGTCGCGCGCCCTCCCCCGCCAGCCCGAAAGCGAGAATGCCGACATGGACACCCAGATCACGATCTCCGACAAGGAAGCGGCCAGCCTTCTGGTCCTGCTGCAATTCCTCAAGACCAGCTCGGCAGTGCCCGACGAAAGCGAGTTCGACCATCCGGAGGGCTCCCTCGACGATACCGAGATCGAACGCCTATGCCAGCGTCTGGCAGGGTACCGGCAAGCCATCGCCGCAGATGTTCAGCACGTCGGTGTTCCATTGTCCGACACCGACTCCGGCATGGAGAAGATTGAAGCAGAAGGTAATCCGGTGCCCTATATCGTCCGGGTTCGCGCCAGCATCGGCGCGGATTATTGCGTGCACGCGTGCAGTGCTGCGGAGGCCGAGCGAAAGGCTGAACGGATTGCCCGCATGGACGACTGGTCTACTCGCATCTCCGACAACGACAGCAGCATGGACAGCTTTGCCGTGATTGACAGCCAGCGGGAGGGTGAGGGCTGACTTCGCGATGTGCGCGCGAAAGGCGACGGAAACCGACGTCTTTCGAGTGGGACGGGTCGGCGGATGAATCGCTACACTTCCAGCCCGTGACTTCACACGGGAGCCGACCATGGCCGCTGGCAGCAACACAACCATCGCCAAGATAAGCGGACGAGCAAAGCCTAGCGCGATGGCTTGCCCACGCTGCGGCAGCACGCTCAACGGTGTCACCGAGACCCGCACCCAGTCCGACAACAGCATCCGCCGCAAGCGTACCTGTGCCAGTTGCCGGGGAACCTGGATGACGGCCGAACGTGCGCTGAGCCCCGGTCCGGGGGACGAGCGCACTCAGCTTGGGTTGCGGACCTTCACAGGCCATGACCCTTGCCCAGCTCCCGATCCGCATACTGGTCCTGTGGCTCCATTGGCGCTGTTTCTGCCTTGGCTGGAAGACCATGAACGCGAGCTTCTGCTTCTCTCCCGCCAGCTCCGGCCTGAGGACCGCCGCGTCCTCAGGGAGCTGACCCGTTCGCTCGGGGCCGGGACAGCTGCCGAGGCACTGCCGGATGGGGGCGGCACCCAAATCGACCAATGTGTGGAAGACGTGGGTGTGTAAGAAGTGACTGCCGCCACTTCGTGATTGTTAGAGTCGGACGCCGCAGATAATTGTCGGGGTGCGACAATAAAGAAAGATTAGTATTTTGCCCTGGTGAGTCATCATCTCTTGAATAATGCGCTCTGTACGATTAACGTGGTCGTCAAGAGACCTAAGTCGCACAGGGTGGGCCATGATCCCTATCGTCATTCAGACCGACCGCTTCCCGGTGGGGAACATCGAGGTCTATGGGCGCAAAAGCAACGCCGATCTGATCTGCACAATGGGCGGTGATGCGACCATGAACGCGATCAACTGCATCACCCAGGCCCACGCTACCGGTAAGCGTGGCCGCCACCTTGCTGCGGCCTGATCGCCGCGATGCGCGTCTGAGGCAAACATGAGCCGTCGTCAACTTCGTCCCTACCAGGTCGAGGATCGCGAGAAGATCCTGCGTGTCCTCCGGCAGCGCCGCCACCCGCTTTACGTCTTGCCGACGGGCGGTGGCAAGACCACCACATTTGTGGAGGTCGCGGAGATCGTGTCGGGGGCTGGCTGGCCGACCTTGATCCTGACCCACCGGTGGGAACTTCTGAGCCAGGCGTCTCAGACGCTGCATCGCCTGCGGCTGCCGCACGGGCTGATCTATCCCGGCCGCATGCTGGCGCAGGAGGATGTCTATGTCGCTTCCATCGACACGCTGGCGTCGCGTCTGGACAACTATGCGCCGTTCCTGACGAAGATTAGGCTCGTTATCGTCGATGAAGCGCATCACGCCGTCTGCGGAAAGTACATGCGGGTCTTCGATGCCTTGGATCGAGCCCTGCGTCTCGGTGTGACAGCGACGCCGTTTCGGGCAGACGGCACCGGGCTTGGACTCGTGTTCGATACGGCGGTCGAGGGGCCGAGCATGTCCTGGCTTACCGAGCAGGCATACCTCGTCCCTGTCGACATCTATGCCCCGCCCCTTCACCTGGATCTCCGCAGCGTCCGGATCAGCTGTGGCGACTATTCGACGTCGGAATTGGAACGCATTCTGAACAACCCGGACGTCACCGAGCCTGCTGTGCAACAGTACGCTCGCCTCGCCTCCGGTCGCCCCACGATCTTCTTCTGCGTCAGCCGCGCCCATTGCGTCCACGTTGCGGAGCAACTCACGAAGGCTGGGTACGCGGCGGCGCCGGTGGACGGAAAGATGCCGGAGGAAGTGCGCATCGCCCGGCTTAAGGGGCTTGCCGACGGAACGTTGCAGGCGCTGACCAGCTGCGAGCTCGTTTCCGAGGGCACCGATGTACCAAATGTCGAAGTTGGGGTCATGCTCCGCCCAACCAAGAGCACTGGACTCTTCCAGCAGCAGGGCGGCCGGTTCACGCGGCCATCCGTTGGAAAGGTCAGGGGCATTCTAATCGACATGGTGGGCAACACCCTGGAGCACGGCATGCTCGACGAGGAGCGGGCATGGTCTCTTGACGGCGGCCACGAGCACCGTGACGTCACACCCGTTCACCGCTGTCGCAGCTGCTTTCGGGTTACGCGTGTCGACGATCGTCGACAGCACTGTCAGGAGTGCGGGGAGGCCTTGCCAGCGCGCAAACTGGCGGCCCTCTCCGTGCCCGGTGACGGCAAGGTGAATCGGCGCAGGGTGATCGCGTCGATGTCGGACGATCAGCTCAAGACCGGCGGCTATCGCACGTTGATGCGGCTCGCCAGCTCCGTCGATGACCTCGAACGGATCGCCCGAGCCAAGAACTACCACCGCGGCTGGGTGCGCCACCAAGCGAAGGAGAAGGGGCTCGCGGCCTAGAGCCGTCGGGAAAGACGGTCAAAACCGACGTCTTTCGCCGACGCGCCGCCGGCGCCCAGTCCGTCATAATGGATGCCATGACCATGAGAAATTCGAAAGTGCCCTTCCCCAGCCTCGCCGAGATCGAACAGAATGTGATCCATTGCCCCGCCGAATGGGTTCGCGATCACACCCCGGTGACCGTCGCCACCATCGATGGTCCCGCCCATCCGCGCGTCGTGTTTGGACACGGCCCGATGGGTGTGTGCCTGCATGAGATCGCAGGTGAAACGTGGTGGCTTGTGTTCTGGCGCGACAACGGACGTCTGCTGTCCTGCTGGGAGGATATCCACCAGGCGCAGACCTTTGCCGATACGCTGATGCGGGTTCCCTACATCGACGAGATGCTGGCCGGCATCGACAGCCCGTCCGGCAATCTGCACCCCTGGCTGATCGGCCTGAAGACTGCGGTGATCCAGTTGTCGCTCAACGGCGCGGCCGCCCTCGATCCAACCACCAATCGGCCGGCGCAGCACTTCGAGAACCGTCACTGCACATAACGCCCTCTGGAGACACCTCATGCCGCCCGCCAACGACAACAAGCCGAACACCCGGACCAAGATGCTCTTCGGCGTTCTGTTCGGGTTCTGGCTGGGGGTTATCGTCTCGTACGTTCCGCGCCTCATTTGACCGACCCGATGAAGGAAGCCATCACACCATGAGCACGCTGTCCAGAGACGCCCAAGTCGTCGCTTACCGCCTATTCGGAATGGGCGCCGTGACGACCATAACCTTCGAGCCCCCGCACTTCATCAGCTCACGTGCCCTAGCGGCTTTCGATGAACTGGCCAGAGCCGGGATGATTCAGCCGTTCGACCCTAAGAAGCTCCCGGATGGCAGCAAAGGTTGGCAGGCGACGCCTCGGATCGGACGGCCGTGGAGCGAAATCCCGGAGCCTACCGAAGCCGAGCTCTTCCCAATCCTCTCCGCGTGATTACCGCCCCGCCTCTCGTCCCATCGACACGGACACGCTCGATGCCCCGCTTCGCCATCCTCATCGCCGCCGCAATGGTGGCCTCCGCCGCTGCCCAGCCGGTAGCGGCCCAGCAACTGCCGCCGGCGGCCGCCGAAATGCGCAAGGGCTATGACCGCAAGGCTTGGGGCGATTGGGAGCCTGTAGAAGGGTGCCTGACAACGCGGCACGCGGTGCTGGCTGCCACCTCGCTCGTTCAGCCGAGGCTCCGAAACTGCAAGGTCGTAGCGGGGCTCTGGCGGGATGCCTGGACCGGGGCTGAAATTACCGATCCCAAGAACACGGACATCGATCACGTCGTGCCAGTTCAGGAAGCGCACGACTCCGGAGGGTATCGGTGGGAGACCGCGGTCCGACATCGGTTCTTCAACGACATGGAGAACCTGGTTGTGACCGGTCGCGAGATAAATCAGCGAAAGGGCGCCTATGGTCCCGAGGCTTGGCTGCCTGAAGGGGAGGCCGAACGGTGCTTCTTTGTCCGGCGCTGGATCTACATCAAGCACAAGTGGCAGCTCACCGCCGATGAGCGGGAACTCCAGGCACTGCAGACAGTCCTCCATACGTGCCCGGTCGAACAGCCGGTCTCCCGAGGGGGCAGCCCAAACCCGACGGCTCCTATCACAGGATCAGAACTCTATCGCTGATCTTAGGGCATCCGGCCCGAGTGAGCGATTCAGCAGCGCGCGCCCAGACGGCCCCCGCCGGCCGCACCGCAGGATCGATGGGCGTCGCACAAGGACATCGAATGACCAGCATAATGCCGCCCGATCGCACCCGCACTGGGACTTCAGGCCCGTCCGTGGTAACGGTCGGAAACATGACCTCGACTTCGGACACGACGATGCCCAGAGCAGTTAATGCGGCGATTATGACCAGTGAAGCCTTCGTTTGGTGGCTGCACACGATGCAGTGGACCCACTCCAAGGCGGCGCAAGAACTGGGTCTCAGCATGAGCCGCATCGACGAGATGCTGCGAGGCGCAAAGCGTGGCACGAACACGCCCACGACCATCCCCGCCTACATGTCCTTGGCTTGTGCAGCGCTTGCGGAGGGACTGCCGCCGTTCGCGTGGGACGAGGAGAAAGGCGTGATGCCGCCCGAGGATTTTGAGCGGTGGCGGGCGGAAATGGGACAGGAGTTGGAATTGGGCAAGCCCGTTCCCTTCCGGCAAATCGCGGCCATGCTTGGATTGAGCAGCGTTGAAACGCCTGCGTACTGGGCGCGTGGCGTGCGCCGGGATGGGAAGCCCGCGCCAATCTATCGTGACCGTGCCCTGGCTCTTAATGCGCTCCTGCATGGCGTCATGCCATGGACCGCGGAGCGCTAAGCCTAGGAAGAGTGCCTTGATGCCGCTCGCACTTGGCCAGAGATGCTGTGCGTCGCCGACCCGCACCGGGAAGCTGCCCGTGCGCCGGTGCCGGTCGGGCGCCCTAGCAAAATCTTGAAATTCCCTTGAGCCCGGCGGTGATCGCCTGAAGGTCATCCGCGGCGGGCTCTTGGTCGTCGCTGCGTAGTTACGACATTGAGTTTAACCGGGATCGGAAGAGCTCAACCTCGTTAGGGCCTTCGCCAAGTCGATCAGGCTCCTGCGCACGGACAGGTCGCTGATGGTGTAGTAGGCACGGACCAGCTCCAGAGTTTCGCGCTTGACCATCGGATCCGGCTCGTAGGCGCTGCCGGAGTGCTCGCCGATCACTGCTGCGCCGTCTTCGTCGACCGGGGCCGCCGCAACATGAGACGGCATGTCATCGAAGAAGAAGGACAGGGGCACATCAAGCACGCGCGTTAGATAGAATAGGCGTGACGCGCTGATGCGGTTCGCCCCGCGCTCGTATTTTTGTACCTGCTGAAAGGTGAGACCAATGGCCTCCCCGAGTTTTTGCTGACTCATACCAAGAAGGGTTCGACGTAACCGGATGCGAGCCCCAACATGCGCGTCAATCGGGTTGGCTCCCTGCTTCTTGCGGCCGCGGGTCTGCTTCGGCTTGGTATTGTTGCTCATCGTAGGTGAACTCCTTATGCAGCGGCTGCAGTGGGCATTTGGAAAGGTGACACTGGGGCTGTGGTAAGGCATGCCGGATTCAGCAGAACGGCGCCGGGCGATGGACTACCTGGGATCATCGCCCACCCGGCCGGGAAGGCTACCTTCTGGCCGAAGTAATCTAGTCGGTTATGCGCCTCCAAAGCGGCCTTGAAGCCGCGCGCGGCGACACTGCCGAACTCACAGATGGGGCCGAGAGGGCTCAGCTTCACAGTGCTGTGCATACTCATTGCTTCTGACGGGGGAGGTCGCCAATGGCTTCACTCCACTGGTCGTCGAGGCCAAAATAAGAGATATCTGTTAACGGGTCAATGAGCGATATCGCTTTAGCGCGGCGATGGATAGAGCGCTTCGGAGCGGCCCAAAGCCCTTTCCAAGAAGTATGTTGAGGAAATGGGCCTCGGTTTCGCCATCGGCGCTTTGTGCCTGCATCGTCCCCAATGCTCAGCATTGAAGAGGATCGGGAAGGTGATGTCGGGCATGCGCTAGAGAAGGTGCTGGTCAGTCGCGGGGTCAAAGTCCACGAGGCTAGGAATGACGGCGAATAGCGGCTGGATGGCTCTTTGGCAGTTGATTGCCCAGGTCAGCGGAAGCGGTGGTATGCTGTCGGCACCTTCAAAACGCTCAAGCGCACCTGATCAGAAAGACGCAAACAGAATGTCAGTCTCAAAGCCCATGGGAAAGCAGTTTTCGAGGCCTGCATTCGGCAAGGCACGGTCACAGAGCAGCCTCTCTCAGGGCGGCGTGCGGCCGGCGAGCCGAGTGAATGGAACGGCACAGCAGAAACAAGCTCAATGGCTTGCCCGTGCAGCTGACGCGGAGCGTAGTGGCGATGCGGTCGAAGCAGAGTTGTGTCGGCAATACGCCGAGCATTTCTTTCGCGTGTCACGAGGACAGGAATGAGGGGCTCTGCGGAGAACGGGGGCAGCATAGCCCGGGTGTAGAGTGCAAAGCACGGCAGACGGCACTCGCCAAATGGACGACATGCTGTTCGACCGCGACGCAGTTGATTGTGCCAGGTGATCCAAGAGCATTGCGTTGCGTACTTCGAGCCGACAGGGGGGCCACCTGCTTTTGTCCGCCCTGCCCTTCAGTGCCGACAGTGTTCTCAAGGGCGTCGCCAAGCGGTGAGCCTGCGAGCGGACAGCCCTCATAGCTGAATAAGTCACGTTCGATTGCTACCGAAGCAGGATCAACGGCCTTGAAAATCGGTGCTGCCCGCCGGGAGCCATGGCCGAGCCGGCAGTACCCGCGCTCCAGGTCCTTTTGAGTGCTGAACCCGAAGCCAATGAGTTGCACCCGACAGTTCATAGGTCTTCATAGATCGTCGAAGCGGTGTTTTACCCGACGTCGGGTAAAAACCTGAGGTCTGGGAGGCGCGGTTTGCTCCCGGCACCGCCCTCTGCCTTAAGCCGCGCAGCATCGCACGCGCATAGGTGCGACCGGACAGGTTCAAAGTCGCACTGGCTCGTCGAAGCTGTGTTTTACCCGACGTCGGGTAAAAGCCGACCAGAAAGGGCGGTGCGGACGCTTGGCAGGCATGAGACATCTCGACTTTTCTCGGTTTCAAGGACGCGGCTGGATGTCGTCTGTCACTTAGCGGTTACCGCGGGCTTGCGGGTCAATCGGAACCTCGTTCGCGGTCGTACCAAGACCGGAAAGCTGCGGTGGCCTCTTCCCTTCCCTTCCCTTTCCTTCTGGCGAGGAAGAGGAGACGGCCCCAAAAACTCCCCGTGTTCCCTCGTGCCGCAATCACAAGGCCGTCGCTCAGGGAGATGGTGCCTAATTAGCAATTTTTGTCAGGTCGGATGGGGTCGGCCGCCTGGCGTATTACGCCTGCGCGCGCGGACTGGATAGCGGACAGCTTCGTCATGCAGAGCGCGCCAAAGCTCACCGCCCTGCCCCATTTCTCAGTATGCGTCACTGTTCGGTCGCGGGTGTCCTCGTTCGCCGTGGACGGTTCTGGGTCGATCATCTGCAAGAACGGCTTGGAGCCGCCCCAGACACGCCAAAGCGTGTAGCAGTGGCTGCAGTCGCGTCCGTCAGTTCCCGAACAAGTGTAGGGCCAGCCCGGATATCGGGATGTGTCTGCCATGGCTGAAGTTGAACGATAAAGTCATGCGGTCACCTGCAGCGTGGTCAATGGTACAAAACCATGGCGGCATTTTGGGGCCGCCGCAGTAACGCTCGCAGGGACTGCCGCTCTTAAACCAGCGTCATGTCCAGCCATCGGGTGCCGCTGTCACCCTTGTTCTTGATGGCTATGATGGAGCTTTTGTGCGTCTGAATGCCCTCTAAGAGTCGGACTCGGAATCGGCATGGCTGTGGCTATGTCCGGGCCACCCGTCTTGAGAGCAGTTTGACGCTGGCGATGAAG
>NZ_LGQY01000054.1:0-41250 GCF_003116065.1 Azospirillum sp. TSO5
TGTCATTCGTCATGCTTCGCAACATCGATCGAATCACAAGGGACTGAAATCACTCAATTCTTTTCGGGTCAGGCTCTTAGCCGAACCGCGCTCCAAGTATAAGTCGCTCATCCTATTTTCCCAAAATCTCCCCACCACAGGACCAAATTCCCATACCCTCTCCGCAATGCCCACCCATTTGCGGAGCCACCCCATGCCGCTCGACAGCCGCACCCTCGCCGATGACCGTTTCCCCCGCTGGGCCGAGGAGCCGCCGGTGCCCGCCGAAGGCTCTCTGGTCCCCGGATCGCAGTTCCACGAGGAGCAATGGATCATGGCCGCCGGCATGCTGGCGCGCGGCAGCAGCTTCCTTCAGGTCTCCCGTGCGATGGGCTGCAGCCGCACCACCCTGTGGCGCGCCTATTACGGGTCCAAGGATTTCCGTCACAGGGTGTGGTGGGAACGGCAGGCGCTGAACCGCGAGGCCGAACTCCGCCTGTCCTCGATCCGCGCCCTGGTCGCCGAGCAGATCGAGCGGCTGGTCTCCATGGGCGATCCGGCGACGGTGCGCTGGCTGGCCGACCGGCTGGGGCTGTTCGCCGGTCACGACCTCCCGGCGCCCCAGCGGCAGGCCGCGCACGCCGACCAGCGGCCCGACCTCCACCCCGGCTCCCACGCCGACCGGCATCCCGACCAGCCGCCCGCTCCCCGGCGGCCCGCCCCCAAACCCGCCCCGACACCCGAAGATCCGCCGGCCGTCACCGTCCCCGAACTCGACGACGACCTCCCCGGAGACCTGCGCGAGCGCATCCCTCCCAACCCCGAGATGGTCGCCGCCATCCTGGCCCGGCCGGAGGCGGCGGGGCCGAAGGGGCTCTATCCCTGGACCGTCAACCCCGACGATCCCTATCCCGGCCTCAACCCCGGCCCGGTGAACCGCCGCGCCGCCGGTCCGTTCTCCCATCGCCGGTAGGGGGTCCGCCGGCCGATGGAACATCCGCTCAATCCTGTTCCACGCTGTTCCATCCCCCGCCGGCAAGGCCCCAATCGCGGGGTTGATCGCGCCGCCGTTCTGTCCGACCCTGCGGGTCCGTTGGAACACTGAGGATCACGCGATGACCGCCGGCCCAGCCGTCACCCCAGCCTTCACCTGCGTGCTCGACGCCCGTGCCAAACTGGGGGAGGGGCCGGTCTGGTCGGTGGACGAACAGGCGCTCTATTGGGTCGACATCAAGGGCCGGGCGCTGAACCGCTTCGACCCCGCCACCGGCGCCACCCGTGCGATGGCTCTGCCGGAGGAGATCGGCTGCGTCGCCCCGTGCAAGGGCGGCGGCTTCATCGCCGGCCTGCGCTCCGGCCTGTGGCAGCTGGACGGGGAGGGCGGGTTGGTCGCCTGTCTCGCCGCCAATCCGGAGGACCAGGGCGCCAGCCGCTTCAACGACGGCAAGACCGATCCCGCCGGCCGCTATCTGGCCGGCACGCTGGACGAGCCGAAGGCCGGCGGCAAGGCGCATCTCTACCGCTATGACCGGCGCGGGCTGGCGGTTCTGGCCGGCGGGCTGCTGACCTCCAACGGCCTCGCCTTCAGCCCGGACGGGCGGACCCTGTACCACGCCGACACGCCGACCTTCACCGTGCGCCGCTACCGCTACGACCCGGCCACCGGCGCGATCTCGGACGGCGGGATCTTCATCCGGCTGGAGCCGAAGGACGGCGACCGCGGCCGGCCGGACGGCGCGGCGGTGGATGCGGAGGGCTGCTATTGGACGGCGCTCTATGAGGGCGGCCGGGTCGCACGCTTCTCCCCCGATGGCCGGTTGCTGTCGGAGCATCCGCTGCCGGCGCGCTGCCCGACCATGGTGGCCTTCGGCGGTCCCGACCTGCGCACGCTCTACGTCACCACCGCCAGCGCCGGCCGCCCGGCCGACGAGTTGGAACGCTTCCCGCAGTCCGGCGGCCTGTTCGCCATGCCGGTGGAGGTGCCGGGCCTGCCGGTGCCGCCCTTCGACCCGGCGACGTGAGAGGGGAGGGGAGCCGGCGATGTTCCGCAAGTTCGTCTATCTGCTGGCGCTGTCCCGCGAAAAGCATTTCGGCCGTGCGGCGGAAAGCTGCCACGTCTCGCAGCCCACCCTCTCCAACGCCATCCGCCAGCTGGAGGAGGAGCTTCAGGTCCCCATCGTCGAGCGCGGCCAGAAGTTCGAAGGCTTCACGCCGGAGGGGATGAAGGTGCTGGAATATGCCCGCCGCATCGTCGGCGAGCGCGACAACCTGCGCCACGAGCTGCTGGCCCTGGCCCAGGGCGTCACCGGCCATCTGCGGCTCGGCGCCATCCCCACCGCCCTGCCGGCGGTGCCGCATGTGCTGACGCCCTTCGCCACGCGCTTCCCGCACATCCGCTCCAGCATCGTGTCGCTCAGCTCGCGCGAGATCCAGCGCGGGCTCGACGAGTTCGAACTCGACGCCGCCATCACCTATCTCGACAACGAACCGCTGAACAACGTCCGCACCCTGCCGCTCTACACCGAGCGCTATTACCTGCTGGCCCGCCGCGACGAGTTGCCGGAGGAGCTGGTCGCGCAGGGGGCGGTCGCCTGGGAGAAGGCGGCCGATCTGCGGCTCTGCCTGCTGACTCCCGACATGCAGAACCGCCGCATCGCCGACACCGCCTTCCGCATGACCGGGCGGACGGTGCAGGCGGCGATGGAGACCAACTCCATCGTCAGCCTCTACACCATCGTGCGCACCGGCACCTGCGCCAGCATCGTTCCCGGCCAGCTGCTGACCGTCGTCCCGCCGCATGCCGACATCATCGCCCTGCCGCTGGTCGACCCGGAGCTGAGCCACGTCGTCGGCCTCGCCTACGCCGACCGCGACCCGCCGCCGCCGCTGGCCAGGGCGCTGGCGGTGGCGGCATCCGACGCCGACATCGCCCAGCGGATCGCGATCAGCGTCGCCGAGGCGATGATCCCCTGGCGGGTGGCGATCCGCTGACGGGCTGTTCTTGATAGCCAAAAGCTATCAGCCCATCGGAAAATACAATTTGCTGGCATACCGTATCCTCCGACACTCTGACGGTGCCGGGCGACGAGAGACGCCTGGAAAAAGCCAACAGAGCCAAGCCAGAACGACGCCGACTTCAAGACCGGCGCGGACGATCGCAAGGAGGGATACCCGTGAACGCTTGCCATCCGTGGAGCGCTGAGCGCGCCATGACGATTGTCGAAAGCAATCGGCATCTGCGCGGCGCCCTGCTGCCGATCCTTCACGCCCTGCAGGAAGAGTTCGGCTACATCGACGAACAGGCCATCCCCCTGCTGGCGACGGAGCTGAACCTCTCGCGCGCCGACGTGCATGGCGTGGTGTCCTTCTATCACGAATTCCGCCGCGAAAAGCCCGGCCGCCACATCATCAAGGTCTGCCGGGCGGAGGCCTGCCAGTCGATGGGCGCCAACGCGCTGGTCGACCACATCAAGAAGAGCCTGCAGGTCGATTTCCACGGCACCACCGCCGACGGCGCCTTCACGCTGGAACCGGTCTTCTGCCTCGGCAATTGCGCCCTGTCGCCCGCCGTCATGATCGACGAGAACCTGCACGGCCGGGTCTCGCCCGACCGCTTCGACGAACTGGCGGCCGAGACGCGGGCCAACCCGACGGCCCACCAGCAAATCCCCAGGCAAATCCATGGGGCCCTCAGCCAGAAGGGTCACGCGCAATGAGCGGCCATCTGATCACCGTCTTCGTCCCGCGCGACTCCGCCGCCCTGTCCGTCGGCGCCGATGCCGTGGCCGCCGCCATCCGGGCCGAGGCCGTCAAGCGTGACCTGCCCCTGCGCATCGTCCGCAACGGCTCGCGCGGCATGCTCTACCTGGAACCGCTGGTCGAGATCGAAACCCCGGACGGCCGCGTCGCCTACGGCCCGGTCACCCCCGCCGACGTGCCCGGCCTGTTCGACGCCGGCTTCCTGACCGGCGGTGAGCATGCCCTGGGCCACGGCCTGACCGAGGAAATCCCCTACTTCAAGAAGCAGGAGCGGCTGACCTTCGCCCGCTGCGGCATCATCGATCCACTGTCGGTCGAGGATTACCGCGCCCATGGCGGCTTCCGGGGCCTCGAAAACGCGCTGGCGATGTCCCAGGCGGAGATCGTCCAGGCGGTGACCGACAGCGGCTTGCGCGGTCGTGGCGGTGCCGGCTTCCCCACTGGCATCAAGTGGAACACGGTGATGCAAGCCCCGGCGGACGAGAAGTTCGTCTGCTGCAATGCCGACGAGGGCGACAGCGGCACCTTCGCCGACCGCATGATCATCGAAGGCGACCCCTTCTGCCTGATCGAGGGCATGACCATCGCCGCCATCGCGGTGGGAGCGACCTCCGGCTACGTCTACATGCGCTCGGAATACCCGCACGCCACCGCGACCCTGCGCCATGCCATCAAGCTGGCCTATGACGAGGGTTGGCTCGGCGACAACATCCACGGCACCAACCGCACCTTCCATCTCGACGTCCGCGTCGGCGCCGGCGCCTACATCTGCGGCGAAGAGACCGCGATGCTGGAAAGCCTGGAGGGCAAGCGCGGCATGGTCCGCGCCAAGCCGCCGCTGCCGGCGCTGGAGGGCCTGTTCGGCAAGCCGACCGTGGTCAACAACGTGCTGTCGCTCTGCTCGGTGCCGATCATCCTCGACAAGGGTGGCGCGTATTACCGCGACTTTGGCGTTGGCCGGTCACGCGGCACGCTGCCCTTCCAGCTCGCCGGCAACATCAAGAATGGCGGCATCGTCGAGAAGGCCTTCGGTATCACCCTGCACGAGCTGTTGTACGAGTATGGCGGCGGCACCATCACCGGCCGGCCGATCCGCGCGGTGCAGGTCGGCGGCCCGCTCGGCGCCTACCTCCCGCCCTCGCAGTTCGACCTGCCCAAGGATTACGAGGCCTTCGCCGCGCAGGAGGCGATGGTCGGCCATGGCGGCATCGTTGTCTTCGACGACAGCGTCGACATGGCCCAGCAGGCGCGCTTCGCCATGGAATTCTGCGTGGCGGAATCCTGCGGCAAGTGCACCCCCTGCCGCATCGGCTCGACCCGCGGGATGGAGACTCTGGACAAGATCATCGCCGGCAAGAATGTTGACGCGAACCTCGAACTGCTCGCCGACCTCTGCGACGTGATGGTGGACGGCTCGCTCTGCGCCATGGGCGGCATGACGCCCTATCCGGTGCGCAGCGCGGTGAAGCACTTCCCGGAAGACTTCCGCAAGAAAGCCCCGGCCGTTCGCGTCACCCACATCGCCGCCGAATAACGAGCGCCCCAGGAGCACCCGAGATGACCCTCATCCACGAGACCGACTACGGCACCCCGGCCCGCGTCTCCGAGACCCTGGTGACGCTGGAGATCGACGGCCGCGCGATCACCGTTCCCGAAGGCACCTCCGTGATGCGCGCCGCGATGGACGCCGGCATCACCGTGCCGAAGCTGTGCGCGACCGACAGCCTGGAACCCTTCGGCTCCTGCCGCCTCTGCGCGGTGGAGATCGAGGGGCGCCGCGGCACCCCGGCCTCCTGCACCACCCCCGTCGCCCCCGGCATGAAGGTCCACACCCAGACCGACAAGCTGGCCAAGCTGCGCCGCGGCGTGATGGAGCTCTACATCTCCGATCATCCGCTCGACTGCCTGACCTGCGCCGCCAATGGTGACTGCGAGTTGCAGGATATGGCGGGCGCCGTCGGCCTGCGCAACGTGCGGTACGGTTTCGACGGCGAAAACCATCGCGCCGCCGCGAAGGACGAAAGCAACCCGTATTTCACCTTCGACGCTTCCAAGTGCATCGTCTGCTCGCGCTGCGTCCGCGCCTGCCAGGAGACCCAGGGCACCTTCGCGCTGACCATCGACAGCCGCGGCTTCGCCTCCTCGGTGTCGCCGGGCGCCAAGGAAAGCTTCATGGACAGCGAGTGCGTGTCCTGCGGCGCCTGCGTCCAGGCTTGCCCGACCGCGACCCTGACCGAGAAGTCGATCATCGAGCACGGCCAGCCCGAGCACAGCGTCATCACCACCTGCGCCTATTGCGGCGTCGGCTGCTCCTTCAAGGCCGAACTGCAGGGCACCACCGTGGTCCGCATGACGCCGTGGAAGAATGGCGGCGCCAACGAGGGGCATAGCTGCGTCAAGGGCCGCTTCGCCTGGGGTTACGCCACCCACAAGGACCGCATCATGAAGCCCATGGTGCGCGAGAAGATCACCGACCCGTGGCGCGAAGTGTCGTGGGAAGAGGCGATCGCCTACGCCGCCGAGCGGCTGAAGGCGGTGCAGGCCAAATATGGCCGGGGCTCCATCGGCGGCATCACCTCGTCGCGCTGCACCAACGAAGAGGTCTATGTCGTCCAGAAGATGATCCGGGCCGCCTTCGGCACCAACAACATCGACACCTGCGCCCGCGTCTGCCATTCGCCGACCGGCTATGGCCTGTCGCAGACCTTCGGCACCTCGGCCGGCACCCAGGATTTCAAGAGCGTCGACAAGTCCGACGTCATCCTGGTCATCGGCGCCAACCCGACCGACGGCCACCCGGTGTTCGGTTCCCGCATGAAGAAGCGCCTGCGTGCCGGGGCCAAGCTGATCGTCATCGATCCGCGCCGCATCGATCTGGTGCGCAGCCCGCACGTCCAGGCCGAGCACCATCTCCAGCTCCAGCCCGGCACCAACGTCGCCGTGGTCAACGCCATTGCTCACGTCATCGTCACCGAAGGGCTGGTCAACCGCGCCTTCGTCGAGGAGCGTTGCGATCCGAAGGAATTCGCGAAGTGGGAGGCGTTCATCGCCGAGCACCGCAACTCGCCGGAATATCTGGAATCGCGCACCGGCGTTCCGGCCGATCAGATCCGCGCCGCCGCCCGTCTCTATGCCACCGGCGGCAACGCCGCGATCTACTACGGCCTGGGCGTGACCGAGCACAGCCAGGGCTCCAGCACGGTGATGGCGATTGCCAACCTCGCGATGGCGACCGGCAACATCGGCCGCGAGGGCGTCGGCGTGAACCCGCTGCGCGGTCAGAACAACGTGCAGGGCTCCTGCGACATGGGCTCCTTCCCGCACGAGCTGCCGGGCTACCGCCACGTGTCGGACGACCTCGTCCGCCAGGAGTTCGAGGCCGCCTGGGGCGTCACGCTGGATCCGGAACCGGGCCTGCGTATTCCCAACATGTTCGACAGCGCCCATGACGGCAGCTTCCGCGGCCTGTTCGTGCAGGGCGAGGACATCGTCCAGTCCGATCCCAACACCACCCACGTCACCTCGGCCTTGGAAGCGCTGGACATCGTCATCGTCCAGGACCTGTTCCTGAACGAGACGGCGGCCTTCGCCCACGTCTTCTTCCCCGGCACCTCCTTCCTGGAGAAGGACGGCACCTTCACCAACGCCGAGCGCCGCATCAACCGCGTCCGCAAGGCGATGCCGTCCAAGGTTGGCAAAGACGAGCATTGGGTCGCCTGCGCGCTGGCGACGGCGATGGGCTACCCGATGCATTACGAGACCACGTCGGAGATCATGGACGAGATCGCGAGGCTGACCCCGACCTTCCGCGGCGTCAGCTTCGAGAAGCTCGACCGCGTCGGCAGCGTCCAGTGGCCCTGCACCGGGTTCGAGGACGACGACACCGGCATGGCGATCATGCATGGCGAGACCTTTGCCCGCGGTCTCGGCCGCTTCGTGGTCACCGAATATGTGCCGACCGATGAGCGGACCACGCGGATGTACCCGCTGGTGCTGACCACCGGCCGCATCCTCGCCCACTATAATGTCGGCGCCCAGACCCGGCGCACCGCCAACGTGGCGTGGCATCCGGAGGACGTGCTGGAGATCAACGCTGTGGACGCCGAGATCCGCGGCGTCAAGGACGGCGACATGGTGTCGCTCGCCAGTCGCATGGGGGCGACCACGCTGCGTGCCGTCATCTCCGACCGCATGCCGGCCGGCGTCGTCTACACCACCTTCCACCACCCCGTGACCGGCGCCAACGTCATCACCACGGAAAATTCGGACTGGGCGACCAACTGCCCCGAATACAAGGTGACGGCGGTGCAGGTCGCCCGCAGCAACCAGCCGTCCGACTGGCAGGTCGACTACGCGAAGAACGACGTCGAGCGCAAGCGCATCGCCGCCGCCAACGTCATCGCCGCCGAGTAATGGCCTGAGGAGTGGGAAGCATGACCGCGATGCCTTCTGGTTCCATCCGTCCTGACGACAGCCTCATGTGCTCCATCGCCGTCACCGGCACCGGCTTTGCCGCCGGTGTCGGGGTGGAGGAGGGGGCGGACGTCGAATGGCAGGTGCCGGAGGAAACCGCGGTCGCTTTCGAATATAACGGCCGCTCCCATGCCGTGATGATGGCGACCCCCGCCGATCTGGAAGACTTCGCGCTGGGCTTCAGCCTCGCCGAGGAGATCGTCGGGACCGCCGCCGATATCGAGAAAATCGCCGTGCGGGAAACGCCGCTGGGCTTCGTCGTCAACCTGACGGTCGACCCATTGCGGCTCCTGCGCGGAAGCCTGCGCAGCCGCTCCATGGAGGGGCGGAGCGGCTGTGGCCTGTGCGGCGTGGACAGTCTTGTCCACGCCGTTCGGGAGCCCCGCAAGATCGAAACCTCGCTGGAGGTCGACCCGGCCGCCGTGGCCGCCGCCTTCCGCGCCCTGCCGGACCATCAGCCGATGAACCGGGCCAACCGCTCGGTCCACGCGGCCGCGTGGTGCGCGCCGGACGGCAGCATCCGCTTGGCACGCGAGGATGTCGGCCGCCACAACGCGCTGGACAAGCTGATCGGCGCCATCGCCGGTTCTGGTGCCGACCCGGCCGGCGGCTTCGTGGTGATGACCAGCCGCTGCAGCTTCGAACTGGTGCAGAAGACCGCCGCAGTGGGCATTCCGCTGCTGGCGACCATCTCGGCCCCGACGGCGCTGGCGCTGGAACTGGCGCGCAACGCCAACCTGACTCTGGGCGCGCTGTCGCGCCGCGACACCGTCATCCTGTTCCGCTGATACCAACCCATTCCGGAGACACCGATGAGCCACACGAACCACGCCAAGGATCTGGTCCGGATGGCGAACCAGATCGCCGTCCATTTCGCCACCTACCCCCATGAGGAGGCTGTGACGGAGACGGCGACCCACATCCGCAAATTCTGGGATCCGCGTATGCGCGCCGGCCTGTTCGCCCATGTCCAGTCCGGCGGCGAAGCCGACCTGCACGAAGTGGCCCGCGGTGCCGTGGGCGTGTTGCAGGCGCAATAAAGCCCTCTCCCGCCCCGGGAGAGGGAGGGGACCCACGAAGTGGGGAGGGTGAGGGGTGATGCAAGAAACCAGAAGCGCATGGTTCCTTGCACTACCCCTCACCCTTCCCATGCTGCGCATGGGCCCCTTCCCTCTCCCGGGGCGGGAGAGGGAAAACTCTGTCCTCACATCCCGGTCGAAGCCGGCAGCGGCTTCACCGGCGCCGGGGTGGAGGCCGACGACAGCGGCGTCGGCGCATGGGCGGTCGGGACCGGCAGCGGCGCCGGCTTCGACAGCGGGCGCGGCGTCGAGGCCGGCGTCACCGGATTTGCCGCTGCCGGATTCGCCGACATGGCCGGAGCCGCCGAACCCGATTGGCCGGACGGAGTCGCCAGCGTGGGCGGATCCTCGTAGATGTCCGGGTGGACGCGCACCACGCCGGAGGTGTCGACCGACGCGTTCCAGTAGACGAAGCGCACGGGGATGGCGTTCGGCAGCCGGATCGTCTTGGTCTCCCCGGTGTCGAGCTGCTGGCTGATGACGGCCGGCGTCACCTTGGCCGCACCCAGCAGCGTTTCCGCCATCATCCGGGCATCCTCCAGCCGCACGCAGCCGGAGCTGGCGGCGCGCAGGTCGCGGCTGAACAGCCTGGGGTCGTTGGTGCCGTGCAGGAAGATGCCGTCGCCGTTGGTCAGGTTGAAGCGGAAGCGGCCCAGCGCGTTGTCGTCGCCCGGCTTCTGGACGATGCGCACGCGGCCGGGATCGACCGACCACCAGTTGATCGACTGCGTGTTGACCACCTCCGATCCGTCCAGATAGACGGCGGCGTTCTTGATACCGGTGGTGCCCTTCTTGCGCAGGGCCGGCAGCTTGTCCTCGCTCAGCACCGTCGGCGGGACGGTCCAGGTCGGGTTGATGGTGACGCTGGTGATCTTGTCCTGCAGCAGCGGCGTCTTGCGCGACGGCCGGCCGACCACAGCCCGCATGGTGAAGGCGGGGCGGCCATGCTCGATGAGGGTGACGGACTGGCCGGGCAGGTTGACCAGCACCGTGGTGTCGGGGATGGAGGCCTGCTGCGCTCGCATCGCCGCGGCGGCGCGGCGCAGAAGCGCGACGGTCTGCGCCGGGGTGCGGTCCAGCGCCTGGCGCGTCACCTCGCCCACCTTGCCGTCGGGCTGCAGCCCCTCGGCAAGCTGGAAGGCGCGCACGGCGGTCTCGACATCCTCGTTGAAGCTGTCGGTCCATTTGTCGGCGGGCAGATAGCCCAGCTCGATCAGACGGCGCGACACCTTGCCGACGCGATCGGCCAACGGCGAGCGCACGGTGATGACGACCGGCGGTGCGGGTTCGACCGGGGCGATGCCGGGCAGGGTGGGGGCCTGCGCCTGGACATCGGCAGGGGGCACGTCCATCGCCGGGGCGACGCTCTCGACCATGCCGCCGTCGCCCAGCTTCACCACCGCGCCATAGCCGACGCGGGTGGCCGGCGCCTTGGGCGCGTTCTGGATTTCCTGCGCGCGCTGCTCCAGCGCCGTGGCCCAGCCGGCCACCAGCGGCGGCTTGGCGGCGTGCGCCGCCTCCTTCGCCGCTGCGGCCAGCGCCGGACCGCTCAGGACGACGCCGACCAGCCCGCCGACCAGGCAGAAGGCGGCGGAGCGGCGGGAGATCGGGCGGCGGAGATCATGCATGGCGATGGGACCGGAACGTGAACGGAAAGGATCGAGCGCTGTATCCTTCGATGAGCCTTCCTCGATCCGCAAGCGACATTTGGTGTCGGCAGCTCTGCTGTTCACACTGTTGCTCCCTTGCATCGCCGTCCCACTCGCCGGCGGCTGTCTCCGTTACACGCGCTCATCCAGCAGTTGGACGCTGAGGCGGCGGTTTTATTCCGAACCTTCGCCGGTGGTACGGCGATGGAGGCGCTGGCGTGGCCGTATGTGTCATTTGACGTAGATACCGCCTTTCGCATGCGCGGTAGCTTTTCCCCCGACGATGTGGCGAAGCCCCGGAGCAACCGGGGCGCCAAAGGAAGGGGGCAACTTCATGCGGACCAAGCAACTGACGTCCAGCTTCGGGATCAGCGCGCTGGCCGGTCTGGCCATGGGCGCGATGGCGTCCTTCGCGATGCCGGCCCAGGCGGCGGACGACACCATCAAGGTGGGCATCCTGCACTCCCTGTCCGGCACGATGGCGATCAGCGAGACGACGTTGAAGGACGTCATGCTGATGCTGATCGACGAGCAGAACAAGAAGGGCGGCCTGCTGGGCAAGAAGCTGGAGCCGGTGGTGGTCGATCCGGCCTCCAACTGGCCGCTGTTCGCCGAAAAGGCGCGCGAGCTGATCAGCAAGGACAAGGTGTCGGCCGTGTTCGGCTGCTGGACCTCGGTCAGCCGCAAGTCGGTGCTGCCGGTGTTCGAGGAACTGAACAACATCCTCTTCTACCCGGTCCAGTATGAGGGCGAGGAGTCCTCCCGCAACGTCTTCTACACCGGCGCCGCTCCGAACCAGCAGGCGATCCCGGCCGTCGATTACCTGATGCAGAAGGAGAAGGTCCAGCGCTGGGTGCTGGCCGGCACCGACTACGTCTATCCGCGCACGACCAACAAGATCCTCGAAGCCTACCTGAAGGGCAAGGGCGTCAAGCCCGAGGACATCATGATCAACTACACGCCGTTCGGGCATTCCGATTGGCAGTCGATCGTGGCGGACATCAAGAAGTTCGGGTCGGCCGGCAAGAAGACCGCCGTCGTCTCCACCATCAACGGCGACGCCAACGTTCCCTTCTACAAGGAGCTGGGTAACCAGGGCGTGAAGGCCGAGGACATCCCGGTCGTCGCCTTCTCGGTCGGCGAAGAGGAACTGGCCGGCATCGACACCAAGCCGCTGCTCGGCCATCTGGCCGCCTGGAACTACTTCCAGTCGGTCGAGACCCCGGCCAATGCCGAGTTCATCAAGTCGTGGAAGGCCTACACCAAGAACGACAAGCGCGTCACCAACGACCCGATGGAAGCCCATTACATCGGCTTCAACATGTGGGTGAAGGCGGTCGAGGCGGCCGGCACCACCGAGCCGGACAAGGTCATCGACGCCATGGTCGGCGTGTCGGTCCCGAACCTGACCGGCGGCTATTCGGCGATGCTGCCGAACCACCACATCACCAAGCCGGTGTTGATCGGCGAAGTGCAGGAGAACGGCCAGTTCGACGTCGTCTCCAAGACCTCGGGCCTTGTCCCGGGCGACGAGTGGTCGGACTATCTGCCGGACAGCAAGGACCTGATCGCCGACTGGCGCAAGCCGATGTCCTGCGGCAACTTCAACGTGAAGACCGGCAAGTGCGGCGGCAAGGGGTCGTGACGGTAGCGTTCGCTGACTTGATCGTCTGAGTGGTCGCGACGCTTGCCCCCTCCCTAACCCTCCCCCGCCTTCCGGCGGTGGAGGGGATCTCTCCCTCTCCCGCGTCAGCGGGGGAGGGTCGGGGAGGGGGCAAGCGTCAGCGCATTTTGAACGTTCTCCCGACATCCGCCCCCCGCACCAAAGGACCCGCGATGCGACGCGCTCTCCGCTGGCTGATGGCCGTCTGTGTGGTGGTCGCCACATCGACCGCCGCACTCGCCGCTGACCTCCGCCCGCTTGTCCAGGCCCTGGGCAGCGGCGGCTATTCCGGAACCGAAAAGGCCCTGGCGCAACTGTCCGAGGCCGGCGACCCTGCCGCCGTGCCGGTGATCGAGGCGCTCCAGGCCGGCGACCTCTATGTGCGCAAGGCCGACGGCACCGTGGTCGTCGCCCGCAAGGCCGGCGACGCCTTCACCCTGACCGACCCGCTGACCCGCGCCGCGCTTGGCGATGCGCCGGCCGCCGCGGTCGAGAAGATCCGCATCAACAATTCGCTGCGCCGCGCCATCAGCGCCTCGCTGGGTGCCCTGACCCTGATGAGCCCCGATGCCGGCGTCCGCCGCTCCGCCGCCGATGCGGTGTTCAAGAGCCGCGACGCCAACGCGCTGCCGACGTTGCAGAAGGCCATCGACAAGGAGCAGGACAAGGGCGTCCGCGCCGCCATGGAGCAGGCGCGCGCCGCGATCCTGCTGACCGGCGAAGCCGCGTCGAAGATGAGCGATGCCGAAATCCAGTCGGCGACCGACACGCTGGCCGCCCGCGGCGACCGCGACGCGCTGGTCCTGCTGAACATGGTCGCCGGCTCCGGTGCGTCCGATGTCACCAAACGCTCGGCCGCCGCCGCCGTCTCCACCCTGGAACAGAAGCTGGCCTTTTGGGCCGCGCTGCAAAATCTCTGGTACGGGCTGTCGCTGGGCTCGGTGCTGCTGCTGGCCGCCATCGGGCTGGCCGTCACCTTCGGCGTGATGGGCGTCATCAACATGGCCCATGGCGAGATGGTGATGATCGGCGCCTACACCACCTTCCTGGTGCAGGAGTTCTTCCGCGCCCATGCCCCCGGCCTGTTCGACCTGTCGATCCTGGTGGCGCTGCCCGCCGCCTTCATCGTGTCGGGCGGCGTCGGCATCATCATCGAGCGCAGCGTGATCCGCTGGCTCTACGGCCGTCCGCTGGAAACGCTGCTCGCCACCTGGGGCCTGTCGCTGGCGCTCCAGCAGGCGGTGCGCTCCATCTTCGGCCCGACCAACCGCGAGGTCGGCGCGCCGAGTTGGATGTCCGGCGCCTTCGAACTGGGTGGCCTGACCATCACCTACGGCCGGCTGTGGATCGTCATCTTCGCCTTCGCCGTCTTCGCCGCGCTGCTGGTGGCGCTGAAGCGCACCTGGTTCGGCCTGTCTATCCGGGCGGTGACGCAGAACCGGCCGATGGCCAACGCCATGGGCATCCGCACCGCGCGGGTGGATGCGCTGACCTTCGGCCTCGGCTCCGGCATCGCCGGGCTGGCCGGTGTGGCGCTGAGCCAGATCGACAATGTCAGCCCGAACCTGGGCCAGGGCTACATCATCGACAGCTTCATGGTCGTGGTGTTCGGCGGGGTGGGCAACCTGTGGGGCACGCTCGTCGGCGCGCTGACGCTGGGCTCCATCAACAAGTTCCTTGAGCCTTACGCCGGTGCGGTGCTGGGCAAGATCCTGGTGCTGATCTTCATCATCCTGTTCATCCAACGGCGTCCGCGCGGCCTGTTCGCGCTGAAGGGCCGCGCGGTGGAGGCCTGATCCGATGCTGCTGCGCTTTTTCCTGATGGGGCTGGACCGCAAGGCCGGGATCGTCCTGACGATCCTCGCCATCCTGGCGGTGGCGGTTCCGGTGATGACGCTGTGGGTGCCGGCGGACTCGCCCTTCCACCTGTCGGTCTTCACCGTCTCGCTCTTGGGCAAATACCTGTGCTTTGCGCTGCTGGCGCTGGCGCTGGACCTTGTCTGGGGCTATTGCGGCATCCTGTCGCTCGGCCATGCCGCCTTCTTCGCGCTCGGCGGCTATGCCATGGGCATGTACCTGATGCGGCAGATCGGGCCGCGCGGCGTCTACGGCAACCCGGTCCTGCCCGACTTCATGGTCTTCCTGAACTGGAAGGAGCTGCCCTGGTATTGGCTGGGCTTCGACCAGTTCTGGTTCGCCGCCATCATGGTGCTGGTGGTGCCGGGGGCGCTGGCCTTTGCCTTCGGCTGGTTCGCCTTCCGCAGCCGCGTCACCGGCGTCTACCTGTCGATCATCACCCAGGCGCTGACCTTCGCCCTGCTGCTGGCCTTCTTCCGTAACGACATGGGCTTCGGCGGCAACAACGGCCTGACCGACTTCAAGGACATCCTCGGCTACGACATCCAGGCCGACACCACCCGCGTCGCCCTGTTCGTGGCGACGGTGGCCGCCCTGGCGCTCTCCTACATGATCGCGTCCGGCGTCATCGGGTCGAAGCTGGGCAAGGTGCTGGTGGCGCTGCGCGACGCCGAAAGCCGCGTCCGTTTCATGGGCTACGACACCGAAAGCTACAAGCTGTTCGCCTGGACCCTGTCGGCCTGCATGGCCGGCGTTGCCGGCGCCCTCTATGTCCCGCAGGTCGGGATCATCAATCCGTCGGAATTCGCCCCGGCCAGTTCGATCGAGGCGGTGATCTGGGTCGCGGTCGGCGGGCGCGGCACGCTGGCCGGCGGCATCCTCGGCGCGGTGCTGGTCAACATGGGCAAGAGCTATTTCACCGGCGCCCTGCCGGAGCTGTGGCTGTTCGCGCTGGGCGGCCTGTTCGTGGCGGTCACCCTGTTCCTGCCCAAGGGCCTGCTGGGGCTGGGCGCGCAGTTGAAGGCCAAGCTGCCCGGCCGCAAGACCCCCGCCCTCCCCAACGCCCAAACCGCCGACCAGAAGGGAGCCTGACCCATGAGCGCGGAATCGACCCTTCTCTATCTCGACGGCGTGTCGGTCAGCTTCGACGGCTTCAAGGCGCTGAACAGCCTGTCGCTGGTGATGATGCCGGGCGAGATGCGGGCGATCATCGGCCCCAACGGCGCCGGCAAGACGACGATGATGGACGTCATCACCGGCAAGACCCGCCCCGACACCGGCACCATCCTGTTCGAGGGCGACACCGACCTGACCCGACTGCGCGAGGCCGCCATCGCCAATCTCGGCATCGGCCGCAAGTTCCAGCGCCCGACCGTCTTCGAGCCGCACAGTGTGTGGGACAACCTCGAACTGGCGCTGAAGGCGCCGCGCCGGCCGCTGAAGACGTTGACCTACGCCATCAGCCGCGACGACCGGTCCCGCATCGAGGAAATCCTCGACATCACCCGCCTGTCAGCCCTGCGCAACCGTCAGGCCGGGAGCCTGTCGCACGGGCAGAAGCAGTGGCTGGAGATCGGCATGCTGCTGGCCCAGGACCCCAAGCTTCTGCTGGTCGACGAGCCGGTGGCCGGCATGACCGACGCCGAGACCGAACAGACCGCCGAACTGCTGTGCAGCATCGCCGGCAAGCATTCGGTGATCGTGGTGGAGCATGACATGAGCTTCGTCCGTGCGCTCGGCGTCAAGGTCACGGTGCTGGCCGAAGGCTCCGTCCTGGCCGAAGGCTCGCTGGACGCGGTCAGCGCCAATCAACAGGTCATCGACACCTATCTCGGCCGCTGACGGGAGATCCCAAGATGCTGGACGTTCGCTCTCTCGATCTGCATTACGGCGCCGCACAGGCCCTGCGCAGCGTTTCCATGAAGGCCGAAATCGGCAAAGTCACGTGCTTGGTCGGCCGTAACGGCGTCGGCAAATCCAGCCTGCTGCGCGCCATCGTCGGGCTGAAGCCGGTGTCCGGCGGCTCCATCGGCTGGGACGGCGCCGACGTGACCAAGATGGCGCCCGCCGACCGGGCGCGCCGCGGCATCGCCTATGTCCCGCAGGGGCGCGAGATCTTCCCGCTGCTGACCGTGCGGGAAAACCTGCTGACCGGCTACGCCCCGCTGCCGCGCTCGCAGCGCTCCATCCCCGACGAGGTGTTCGAGCTGTTCCCGGTGCTGAAATCCATGCTGGACCGCCGTGGCGGCGACCTGTCCGGCGGCCAGCAGCAGCAGCTCGCCATCGGCCGCGCCCTGGTGACCCGGCCGCGCCTGCTGGTGCTGGACGAGCCGACCGAGGGCATCCAGCCCTCCATCATCAAGGACATCGGCCGCGCCATCTCCTATCTGCGCGACAAGGGCACCATGGCGATCCTGCTGGTGGAGCAGTATTTCGACTTCGCACGCGACCTTGCCGACGACTGGGTGGTAATGGAACGCGGCGAAGTGATGCTGTCCGGCCCGCGCAGCGGCCTCGACGAGCAGGAGGTTCGCAAATACCTGACGGTGTGATGCCAGCGGAATGATGCCTGCGGAATAACCCCGCCTCCGGGTGCGTCCTTCCTCCATCGGGTCCGTCGTCCGGCGGACCGGTTTTGGGGAGGAACCGCAGAATGACGTCCGCACTCCGTTTCACCGCCGCCGCCATCGGCCTGGGAGCCGTGCTGTTCGGCGCGCCCGCCTTCGCCCAGGAAAAAGAGCCGGCCATGATGGGCAAGACCGCGATGGGGCCCGTCCTGACCGACGCGAAGGGCATGACGCTCTACGTCTTCGACAAGGACAGCGCCGGCAAGTCGGCCTGCAACGGCCCTTGCGCGACCAACTGGCCGCCGCTGATGGCTCCCGCCTCCGCCAAGCCGATGGGCAAATACACGGTGGTCACCCGCGACGACGGCAGCCACCAGTGGGCCTACAACGGCAAGCCGCTCTACACCTGGGCCAAGGACATGAAGCCCGGCGACGCCACCGGCGACGGCGTGAACAATGTCTGGCATGTGGCGAAGCCGTAATCCCCTGTTTCGTGGCGTCGTGGTGGTCTTCCACCCCACGACGCCGCGCAATTTCGGGGTATATTCCGACTGTCGAGGTAATTCGCAAACGTCGACTTCGCAGGCGGCGCTCTTTAATGGTCGTTAAGGATCGAAACCGCAAGATGTCCTCACCGTCATCTTGCTCATGGAGCAGCAGGCCATGTCGATCTACAACGCCGCGTCGTTCGAAGCCACCCCCTCCGCCGAACCGAAGGTCCGCAAGATGAGCGGTCTGCCGCGACTGGCGGTGTGGACCGTGATGATAGGCGCGCCCTGGGTGGTGATCGTGCAGGCGGTGCGCCTGATCTTTTAAATCTGGCGCACTCCCCTTCACACCCTTACTGGGCCGGTACCACCCAGGGTTCCAGCGCGCCGATCTTCCTGGCCCGCTTCTCGTCCGCCGACAGTTTGAAATTATGCCCATAGGGCGCGCTCTCGAACGAGCCGTATCCGGGATTGGCCAGCATCAGCCAGTCGCGCCCGAAATGCTCCTTCACCGTCTCATAGGCCTTCATCCGCTCCGCCTCGCTGCCGTTGGCGGAATCGGTGAAGTCGTTGAAATTGTCGCCGAACAGCAGGACGATCCGGTAATCCTTGGCGATGAAGGCACGGCGTGCGCTCTTCGCCGAACCCCACTCCTGCTTTTCCTTCGACATCAGGAAGGTATCGACGTTCCCGCCCATCGGGAAGCCCAGCGCCTGCGCGTTGCGGCGGGTCGGCTCCTCCTGGTCGGCGCTGCGGTTGGTGACGTAGAAGACCTTGACGCCCTTCGACTCGGCATATTGGGTGAACTCCACCGCACCCGGCACCGCCGTCGCCTTTTCCGCCTTCACCCAGGCGTCCCAGGTCTTGGGCGAGAAGTCGGTGCCGCTGGTCACCAGACCGGTCTGATAGGCGGAGTTGTCCATCGCCGTTTCGTCCAGGTCCAGCACCACCGCCGGCGGCAGGTCCTGGTAATTGCCGGTCTGCTCGGTCGCCGCGGTCCAGTTCTTGTCGGCCAGCGCCTTGTCCAGCTGGACCTTGCCCAGCGCGTAGACCGCCAGCGCGTTGGCCTTGTACTCGACCGACCGCTGCATCCACAGCTCGGCGTTCAGCAGGTCGCTCTGCGGCACCGAGCCTTGAGGTGCCGGATCAGCCGCCAGGGCGGGCCCGGCGAGAAGGGATAGGACAACCGCACCGGACAGCAGCGACCAGCGCCCGGAACAGGCGGAATTGCGCATCGACACACCCATCCATCAAGTGTCATGGAACCGTCATCGAAACACAGATCCGGACGCTTGGCGACGGTCGTGTGACCCATGCGTCACGGTACCCCGATACGTTCTCCCGGTTCCTTCCAGCGCAGCGGGATCGCCGCCTTCCGCCGCCATCCGCGCTCCACCTGCAGGCTCCAGCTTCGTTGGGCGTCGGGCAGGGTAGGGTCGGGCTCCCAATCGATGCTAACCGCCCCGGTCAGGTGCAGCACGTCGCCGCCGGCGACATCGACCAGCAGCAGCCCGGCGCGCGGGTTCAGCAGCATGTTGCCCAGTGTGTTGAAATAGCGGTTGCCGGCATAGTCGGGCACGATCAGCCGGTCCCCCTCGATCCGGATGAATCCCGCCGGCCCGCCCCGGTGCGACACATCCAGCCGGCCGTCACGCCCCGCCGACGAGGCGGAGGCGACGAAGGCGGTGTCGGCCGCACCGATCAGCCGCCGCGCCTCACTGTCCAGCCTGGCCAGCGTTTCCACGGCTCCGGCGGGGGAGGGGGCCTCTTCCTCCACCCAGCGGACATGGATGTATTGCGGGCAGTTGCCGAAGCTCTCCTCCACCGCCATGGCGAAGGCCAGCCCGTCGCGCGCCGCCACCCGGCCGTTCACCCGGTTGCGGCGCCGGGTGGCGGGGTCGATGCCCAGCGCCGCCACCGGTTCCCCCACCGCCGGTCCGGCCGGCCAGGGCTGCCACGCGCCATGGTCGGGCCGCACCCACAGCGTCTGCGGGTCGGTGGCGGAGACGAAGCCGGGGGCGCCGGTCAGCACCCCGGCCGTCGGGTCGCCGGCCTCGTCACGCGCGGCGACCAGCAGCCAGGGCAGCAGCGGAAAGAACTGCTGATGCTGGGGAATCAGCCGGTCGCGGATCGGCGCCGACGGCACGCGGAACCCGGCCCGCGCCTGCGCCTCCCGCTCGCCGGGATGGAAGGGGTCGGGGATGCGGTCCTGGTCCATGGCCGTGCTCCTTCGGTCGCGGTGGCGGGTGTTCAGGCGGGTTGCGGAATAGCGCTCTGCGGCATCGGTGTCAGTGCCGGGATCGCCTCCACCCGCTCCAGCCAGCGGCGGACCGCCGGATAGGGGTCGAGCGGGATGTGGCCTTCCGGCGCGCGGGCGACATAGGCGTAGCAGGCGATGTCAGCGATGGTCGGCCGCTCCGCCGCCAGCCACTCGCGGCTTGCCAGATGACCATCCATGAAGCGCAGCACGCGCCCGGCGACCGCCTGCGCGTCGGTCAGCGAAGCGGCTCCGCCCCACAGCGTCAGGATCCGCGCCAGCGCCGGCCCGAAGCGCAGGTCGCCGGCCGCGATCGACAGCCAGCGCTGCACCCGCGCCGCGTCCTCCGGCGCCTTCGGGTTCCACAGGCCGGAGGCGTCATAGCGGTCGGCGAGATAGACCAGAATGGCGACGGAGTCCGGCAGGACGAGGTCGCCGTCGACCAGCACCGGGATCTGCCCGAAGGGGTTCAGGGCGAGGAAGCTCTCCGACCGCCGCAGCTCGGCGCCGGCCTCGACATAGCGGTAAGGCAGGCCGAGGATGTTCAGAAAGGCTTCCACCCGATGGGTGTGCCCTGACAGCGGCGTGCCGTAGAGCGTGATGGCGGGCTCGGTGGTGATGCTCATCGGACGGTTCCCCTCGATGTCTGTTTCGCGGATGCCCACAGCCAACCACTTGCGCGCATCGGCAGGAATGCGCTTTCATCAAAAGGGACTCTTTCAGGAAGCGGAAGAATTGTGGACCGGCTGGACGAACTGGCAATCTTCGTGGCGATCCTGGAGGCCGGCAGCCTTGCCGGCGCGGCGAAGCGGCTGCGGCGGTCGGCTCCCGCGGTCACCCGCGCGCTGTCGGGGCTGGAGGAGCGGCTGGGCCTGCGGCTGATCGAGCGGACCACCCGCAACCTCGCACCCACCGACGCCGGCCGGCGGCTTGCCGAGCAGGCGCGCCGGCTGCTGGCCGACTATGACGAGGCGCTGGCCGCCACCGGCACCGACCGGCCCGTGCGCGGGCGGCTGCGCGTCACCGCGCCGGTGATGTTCGGACGCAAGCATGTGACGCCGCTGGTCCTCGACTTCATGCGGGCCTTTCCCGACATCCGGGTCGAACTGGTGCTGTCCGACGGCAACCTCGACCTGATCGAGGAGGAGCTGGACGTGGCGATCCGCATCGGCCCCTTGCCCGATTCCGGCCTCGTCGCCCGGCGGGTGGGGCAGGTCGGGCGCTATCTGGTCGCCGGCCCCGCCTACCTGGCGCGGCGCGGCACACCGACGACTCCGGAGGATCTGGCCGGCCACGACATCATCCTGTCGACCGCCCGGCCCCGGCCGCCCGACTGGCGCTTCCTGGTCGATGGGCGGGAGCGGGTGGTCCGGGTCACCCCGCGGCTCTCGGTCAGCCACATCGAGCCGGCGCTGCTCGCCGCCCGCGACGGCCATGGCATCGCCCGGCCGCTGTCCTATCAGGCGGCCGACGATCTCGCCGCCGGCAGCCTGGTGCGCCTGATGCCGCACACCGAGCCGGCGCCGCTGCCCGTCCATGTCGTGGTGCCGACGGCACGGCTGATGCCCGGCCGGGTTCGCGCCTTCCTCGACCATGCGGTGGAGGGGCTGTCGGCGCTGGCCGTCCTGCGTGGCTGAGGGGGCCGGAGCGGGGCCTCAGGGATCGCGGGCGACGCGGATGCCGTAGGCGGCATAGCCGATCTCCGCCCCGTCGATCCGGCGGACGGCCGACCGGACATAGCGCGGATTGCTGTGCCACGAACCGCCCCGCATCACCCGTTGCGGGCATTTCCCGCCGCCATCCGTCGCGCAGCCCTCCACCCACTGCCAGACATTGCCGAGCATGTCGTAGAGGCCGAAGCCGTTGGGCCGATAGCTGCCGACCGGCGCGGTGAACAGGGCGCCGTCACGGCAGTTCGCGACCTCCCAGTCGGTGAAGCGGTCCTTGGCGCTCAGGTCGGCCTCGTTCGCCGCATCGCACCCCTTGGCCGGATCGTCGCCCCACCAGCGGGCGGTCCGGGTGCCGGCACGGGCCGCATATTCCCACTCCGCCTCCGTCGGCAGGCGGTAGGGCTTGCCGGTCCGCCGGCTGAGCCAGTCCACATAGGCCTTGGCGTCGTACCAGCTGATGCAGACCGCCGGGTCCTGGTTCGTCTGGTCGAAGCCCGGCCGGCGCCAGGAGAAATGCCAGCGCGGCAGCAGCTCCGTCTCGCCGGCATAGCCGCGGCAGATCGTCCGTGGCTTGTAACCGCTGTCCTGGATGAATTGGGCATATTCACCACGGGTCACCGGGTATTTGCCGATGGCTACGGGGTGCTGGATCGACATCAGCCGTTGCAGCGGTTCGTCGGGAAAGCGCTCCTGTTCCGATTCGGGCGAGCCCTGGAGAAAGCTGCCGGGGGGGAGCGCCACCAGGACCGGGGCGTCGGGATGGTCCCAGATCTCGCGGGCCGGGTTGGCCGCCTGCCAGACCTGGAAGGCCGCCAGCCGTTCGGCGCGCCAGCCGGTCAGGTCCTCCGGTTCCGCCCGGCGCCAGCCGGCGAGGGCGGCCAACGCGAGGATGAGGACGACCACCGCACCCACGGATCCGGGCAGGGTGACTGGCATGGCGGGGATGCCTCTTGCGGGGGCGCCTTTGGCGGGGATGCGGATCATGCCCACCATATCCCCGCGATACCGCGTGTCCGGCAACCGCGCGTCCGTGTCCCGGTCGTGGCACTTCCCCACCGGTGCCGGACACGGGTGGCCGAAGCTCTGCCCTTTTGAATTATGGCGGAAGCGGTAAGCGTCGAAGACGGTGTCCCGCTGTTGGAGCGGGCAGACGTTCAACGGAGCGTTGATACCACAGGAGCACACACATGGCCGCCTATCCCGCGGATCTCACGCGCGCGCTGTTCGTCACCGGCCTGCGCAACGCCCATGCGGTGGAACAGCAGGCGCTGGCCCTGATGGACCGCCAGCTGGACCGCCTCGTGAATTATCCGGAAGTCTCCGACCATCTGCGCATGCACCGTGGCGAGACCGAGTCCCAGATCACCCGCATCGAGCAGATCCTGGACCAGCTGCAGGAAAGCCATTCCGGGCTGAAGGACACCGCCCTGTCGATCATGGGCAATCTGGCCGCGCTCGGCCATACCTTCGCCGAGGACGAGATCCTCAAGAACTCCTTCGCCAATTACGCCTTTGAGAATTTCGAGGTGGCGAGCTACCGCTCGCTGCTGACGGTGGCGGACGCCGGCAACTTCGCCTTCGCCACGCCGCTGCTGCAGACCTCGCTGCGCGAGGAGGAGGCGATGGCCTCCTGGGTGATCGAGAATGTGCCGAAGCTGACGCTGAAATACCTGTCGCTGAAGGCCAGCAACCAGACCGCCGGCCGCTGACGCCGGGCGGCCATCGCTGCACTGCAACGCAGCCTTCCGGCCGTGTCCGGATTTTGCCCGGTGACGAGCCGGGGGGCTTTGCCGTAAGAAACTCGGCGGGTTTCAAAACGGATGGCTACCCCGTGCTCCGATCGGTCTCCTTCTGCCTGTTCATCGCCGCGGCCGGCGGTCTTGCGGGCTGCACCTCCGACTATTCTCCCAACACCTACGCCTCCAACGCGGTCCAGCAGGCCAACAAGGTGGAGCCGGGCGTCGTCGTCGGATTCCGTCAGGTGGCGATCAGCGCCAACGGTACGGTCGGCGCGGTCAGCGGCGGGGCGGCAGGCGGCATCCTGGGGGCGCAGGTGGGGACGGGCGGCATGAACGCCGCGCTGGGCACCGTCGGCGGCACGGCGATCGGCGGCCTGCTGGGCACGGCGATGGAGCACATTGCCGGCGACACCACCGGCTGGGAATACATCGTCCGCAAATCGAATGGCGACCTGCTGTCGCTGACCCAGAAGGAGCCGCAGCCGCTGCCCATCGGCCAGAAGGTTCTGGTCATCACCGGCAGCCAGGCCCGCATCGTCCCCGACTATTCCACCCCGGCCGATCCCGCGCCCGCCAAGGCCGATTCGCCCAAGGCGGACGCACACAAGCCCGATGCGCCGAAATCGGAAGCGCCGAAATCGGACATCAAGGCCGTCCCGCTCGCCCCGCCCGCCGAACCGGCCGCGCCGGCGGTACCCGCTCCGGCGGAGCAGTCCACCGCCGAACCGGCGCCGCCCGCCAGCGGCGGCGGCCCGATCCGTCTGACTGCCCCCACCGACACCGCTCCCACCGACACCGCACCCACCGCACCCGCCCCCGCGGCGGCTCCGGAGCCCGCAGGCCCGCCCCCAGCAGAGCCGCCCCCAGCGGAGCCGAAGCCGGCGGAATAGCAGCACCATACTTGTCCGAATGGCCGGGATGGCGCACAGTCCGGAGGTCCAACCGAGATCACCGGCAGAGGGTCCATGTCCGCCGTCGATACCGCACAAAGCGCCGCCCCCGTCTCCGCTCCCGCCATGACGAAGGAAGAGCTGGAGGAACTGATCCGCGAGGGGGTTCCCCTGGTCGGGAATTTCGGCATCGTCGTGGAAAGCCTGAGCGCCGGGACGATTCGCCTGCGCCTGCCCTACAAGGACGATTTCGTCCGGCCCGGCGGTACCGTCACCGGCCCGGCGATGTTCGGGCTGGCCGACGTGGCGCTCTATGGCGCGGTGCTGAGCCTGATCGGCCGGGTCGAGCTGGCGGTGACCACCAGCATGACCATCAACTTCCTGCGCCGCCCGCCGCCCGTCGCCATCATCGCCGAGGCGCGCGTCCTGAAGCTGGGCAAGCGGCTGGCCTATGGCGAGATCCTGCTGTTCTCCGAAGGCGATCCGGAGCCGGTCGCCCATGTCACCGGAACCTACTCCATCCCGCCGCACGCCCCCGTCACCGTTGCGGTATCTCATTACCGCATGGATGAGGCGCCATAAAAAGTCGTTTAGGATCAATGGGTTTGTCTGCGCGGTATCTTATTACCGCGTCCGTAAGCCATTGAAAGAAAACGGAAATTTTTCCGTTGACAGAGGCCTGCTCCGGCCCGTAGAAAGCCGTCCGCTTCGGCGCCCCGGAATCGGCGGCCTGCCGATCCGTATTCGAAGAAACGAGTGTGGCGATGAAGACCTTCAATCTGAAGCCGACCGAAATCGAGAAGAAGTGGTACGTCGTTGACGCCGACGGCCTCGTTCTCGGGCGGCTTGCCAGCATCCTGGCGAACATCCTGCGTGGCAAGAACAAGCCGACCTACACCCCCCACATGGATTGCGGCGACAACATCGTCGTGATCAATGCGGAGAAGGTGAAGCTGACCGGCAACAAGCGCGACGCCGACATCTTCTACTGGCACACCGGCTATCCGGGTGGGATCAAGGGCCGCTCCAAGGGCCAGATCCTGGACGGCAAGTATCCGGAGCGTGTGATCGAGAAGGCCGTGGAGCGCATGGTTCCGCGCGGTCCGCTCGGCCGCCAGCAGATGACCCATCTCAAGGTCTACAAGGGCGCCACGCATCCGCACGATGCGCAGCAGCCGGTCGCCCTCGACGTCGGCGCCCTGAACCCGAAGAATAAGCGGAGCGCGTAACAATGGCTCAGGTCACCACCACCCTCTCCAGCTTGAAGGAACTGACGGGCGCCGCCGCCACCGCGACCGTCACCGAAGAGCTGGCCGCTCCGAAGCTGGACGCCCAGGGCCGCGCCTATGCCACCGGCAAGCGCAAGGACGCCGTCGCCCGCGTGTGGATCAAGCCGGGCTCCGGCAAGGTCACCGTGAACGGCCGCGACCAGTCGGTCTATTTCGCCCGCCCGGTTCTGCGCATGATGATTGCTCAGCCGTTCGGCGTGACCGAGCGTTCGGAGCAGTTCGACGTGGTCGCCACCGTCGCCGGCGGCGGTCTGTCGGGCCAGGCCGGTGCCGTCCGTCACGGCATCTCCAAGGCGCTGACCTACTTCGAGCCGGCCCTGCGCCCGCCGTTGAAGGCCGCCGGCTTCCTGACCCGCGACGCCCGTACGGTCGAGCGTAAGAAGTACGGCCGCGCCAAGGCCCGCCGCAGCTTCCAGTTCTCGAAGCGCTAATCCCTACACGGGCCTGCTGCTTTACGGTACAAGCGAGGGGCGTCCCGAAAGGGGCGCCCCTTTCTTTTTGCCCTCACCGTTACGCCTACCCAAACTTCAACGTTCCTCCCGTCAAGCGAAGGACATCGGTTCCATGGCCTCGATCAGCATTCCGGGCACCACCCCCGGCGGTTCGAAAATCCGCGTCGGCATCCTGGGCGCTTCCGGTTACACCGGCGCCGAACTGGTGCGCATGCTGCTGCGCCACCCGAACGTGGAGATCGCCGCGCTGACCGCCGAACGACAGGCCGGCAAGCCGATGGCGGAGGTGTTCCCGCATCTGGGCGGCTATGGCCTGCCCGATCTGGTGAAGATCGAAGAGCTGAAGTGGGACAATCTGGACTTCATTTTCTGCGCCCTGCCGCACGGCACCACGCAGGAGGTTGTCGCCGGCCTGCCCAGCGGCCTGAAGGTGGTCGACCTGTCCGCTGATTTCCGCCTGAGCGACCCGGCCGAATACGCCACCTGGTACGGGCATGAGCACCGTGCCATCGGCCTGCAGAAGGAGGTCGCCTACGGCCTGACCGAGTTCAACCGCCATGGCGTGCGCAAGGCGCGGGTGGTGGCGAATCCGGGCTGCTACCCGACCTGCTCGCTGCTGCCACTGCTGCCGCTGCTGATGGAGAACCAGATCGAGCCGGGCGGCATCATCATCGATGCCAAGTCCGGTGTGTCGGGCGCCGGCCGCGACGCCAAGCAGGCCAACCTGTTCACCGAGGTGTCGGAAGGCTTCAACGCCTATGGTGTCGGCCACCACCGCCACATGCCGGAGATCGAGCAGGAACTGCGGCTGGCCGCCGGCCGGCCGGTCACCGTCTCCTTCACCCCGCATCTGGTGCCGATGAACCGCGGCATGATGGCGACCATCTATGTCCGCATGGCCGACGGCGTCACCGCCGACGACCTGCGCGCGACGCTGGCCGCCCGCTATGCCGACGAGCCCTTCGTCGGCGTGACCCCCGCCGGCGTGGTGCCGGCGACGCGCCATGTCCGTGCCTCCAACCACAATCTGATCGGCGTGGTCGCCGACCGCACCCCGCGCGGCGCCATCATCGTGTCGGTGATCGACAATCTGGTGAAGGGTGCGTCGGGTCAGGCGATCCAGAACATGAACGTCATGATGGGGCTGGGCGAGACGACCGGCATCGATCAGGCGCCGCTTTTCCCGTAATCGGGTACCGCGGCAGGGTGGGGCGGGGGCTGTGACAGCGTTGTGGCCCCCTGTCCGCACTGTTGCACAGAGGCACCAATCGGGATTTGCTTTGGCCTGTCAATGCGAAATCAGGTGGTGCCTTAAGCCTTACGGTGCTTCAATCCCGCCCGTCATGCACGACTTCGGTACGACCTGATGACCGGCCTTGTTCGCGCCTTCAACGGCATCCTGCCCACCGTCGACCCGACCGCGTTCATCGCGGAAACGGCGGCGGTGATCGGTGATGTCGTGATCGGGGCGAACAGCAGCATCTGGTACGGCTGCACCGTGCGTGGAGACGTCAACGAGGTCCGAATCGGCGCTCGCACCAACATTCAGGACGGCACCGTGATCCACGTGGCCTCTGAAGGGCAGGGCACCTACATCGGCGACGACATCACCGTCGGCCACATGGCGTTGCTGCACGCCTGCACG
Source organism: Azospirillum sp. TSO5 (assembly GCF_003116065.1). Taxonomy (NCBI): domain Bacteria; kingdom Pseudomonadati; phylum Pseudomonadota; class Alphaproteobacteria; order Rhodospirillales; family Azospirillaceae; genus Azospirillum; species Azospirillum sp. TSO5. The sequence continues at coordinate 27,457 of NZ_LGQY01000054.1, forward strand.
CTGGAAGACGGCTGCTTCATCGGCATGAAGGCCTGCATCCTGGATGGGGCCTATGTCGAGTCGCGGGCGATGGTCGCGGCCGGTGCTCTGGTGACGCCCGGAAAGCGGGTGACGTCCGGACTCTTGTGGGCCGGCAGCCCTGCTAGACCGGTTCGCGAGCTGACGGAGCGCGATCTCGCGGTTTTTCCGGTTCTCAGCCACCGTTACACGGATTTGGCGGAAACCTACCGGAAAAGCTGCTATGGAAGTGGAGCATAGGTCCAAGAACGGGTACGGTTCGGCCAATCGGCTGGGGTGTCGGAACACCACCGCGCACCACATGTTGGGAAGGTCGCTGCCGCGCTTGAACTCGGGCGGATGCTTCGATTGATAGGTTCATCCCCCGCAGGCACTCTGATGGGGAAGGGTTCTGGAAGGGAGTGAAGACAATGAAGACTATTGTTCGCGCGGGTCTGGCTGCCATCCCGGCCGCCATCGTCGCTTTCGGTCTGTCGGCGGCCGCCAATGCCCAGGACGCGAGCCTGGTCGGCAAGGGCACCGAGTGGTGCAACCCGGTCATCGGCTGGGGCAACGTCGCCGCCCGCACCGCTGACGGCGGCTATGTCATCCATCAGGGCAGCTATCCGTGCCCGCCGGCCGCCGCCGCTCCGGCTCCGGCTGCCGTCGCCGCGGTCCAGAGCGAATATCTGGTGTTCTTCGACTGGGATAAGTCGAACATCACCCCGGCCGCCGATCGCGTGATCGGTGACGCGGTGTCGGCCATCCTGAAGAACGGTGGCGCCAAGATCAACGTCGTCGGCCACACCGATACCTCGGGGTCGCCGGCTTACAACCAGAAGCTGTCGGTGCGTCGTGCCGACGCGGTCAAGAAGGCCCTGGTCGCCAAGGGCATCCCGGCCGCCAACATCACGACCCAGGGCAAGGGCGAGAGCCAGCTGCTGGTTCAGACCGGTCCGAACGTCCGCGAGCCGTCCAACCGTCGTGCGCAGATCCTGCCGCGCCTGCTGAACGCTCCGTCGTCCTAAGGACGGTTGGCAGGGGGCCGTTCCGGGGGTATCGGACCGGCCTTCCCGCCAGCGGGAGAAACCGCAGGAAAAAGGCCGCGCCGGGCTTTCCGGTTGCGGCCTTTTTCTGTTTCAGACTGCTGTCAGTCCCCGATTATCACCCCCCGATCTGGGCCGGGTCCTGTTCCGGCTCGCCGGCGGTCAGCCGCAAGGGCACCACGCCCGCCCACACCGGGTGGTCCATATCCTCCGGATCGTCGCCGGGCGGGCCGGAGCGGCGCTTGACCGACGCCTCGGCGATGGGGAAGGCCAGCACGGATGTGGCCTTCAGCTCCTGCGCATTGGGCGCCCGCACCTTGGCGCTACGTCCGGGTTCGATCTTTTCCATCAATGCGTCGAGCGCCGCGCGCTTCTCCGTCTCCTCCGCCACCAGCCGCGGCCGACCGAACAGCATGACCGAGCGGTAGTTGACGGAGTGATGGAAGGCCGAGCGCGCCAGCACCCAACCGTCGATCAGCGACAGCGTGATGCAGGCCTCGCCCCCCTCCTGCAGCCGCCGGATCATCCGGCTGGAGGACGCGCCGTGGATCATCAACTCGTCCCCCACCCGCCAGGGAACCGTCGGGATCACCATGGGGGATGGAGCGCCCTGACCCTTGATGGCGTCGTCGACGAAGCCGACGTGGCAGATCGGCGCCTCGTCGATGATAGAATGGATCAGGGCGACGTCATGGCTGCCGCGGTCGCCCAACCGCACCGGACGGGTGCGCGGGGTCTGGGCCAAGGCGGCGGGGGAATCGACCGCAGGGGACTCGGTGAGAAGGCTGGTCATGGTCGTGCTCAAGGCCGGAACTGTTGCGATGGCCCAGAATGGCCGGCAGAATGGCTCCTTCGAAAGGTCCGGAATGTCGATTCCATAGGGACCAATTTACTGTCCTCCTGAAAGGCTCGCCATGGCCCGATCGGCGCGTCCGGTTCTGTCCAGCCTTGGGCCGGTGGCGCTCGACCGCGACGGGGCGGAGCCGCTGCACCGCCAGCTCTACCGCGCGCTGCGTCAGGCGGTGCTGGACGGCCGGCTGCGTCCGGGCGAGCGCCTGCCGCCCAGCCGGGCGCTCGCCACCGAGTGGGGACTGTCGCGCAACACGGTGGTCACCGCCTACGACACGCTGCTGGCGGAGGGCTATGTCAGCGGCCGGGTGGGGGCCGGCACCTTCATCGCCCCCTCGCTTCCCGATGCGGCGCCCGGCGGCGTTCCGGCCCGCGACGAGGCCCGGCGCGGTGTCGGCCTGTCCGCCCGTGGCCGGGCGCTGGCCGAGGCGCCGGCCATCGCCCGCGACCGGGTGGGGCGGCCCTTCGCGCTCGGCACGCCGGACCTCGGTGCCTTTCCCATCGAGCTGTGGGCGCAGCTGCTCGGCCGCTGCTGGCGCCACGGCGGACGGACGCTGGCGACGGATCCGGACCCGCTCGGCTACGCTCCGCTGCGGGCGGAGATCGCTGCCTATCTGCGTGCCGTCCGTGCCGTGCGCTGCGAGGCGGAGCAGGTGGTCATCGTTTCCGGCGCGCAGCAGGGCTTGGCGCTGATGGCGCAACTGCTGCTCGACCCTGGTGACGAGGCCTGGGTGGAGGAACCCGGCTGGCCCGGCAACCGCGCCGCTCTGCTGGGCGCCGGGGCGCGGCTGGTCCCGGTGCCGGTGGATGGCGAGGGCATCGATGTCGCCGCCGGCATGGCTCGCGGGGCCGGCGCCCGGCTGGCTCTGGTCACCCCCTCCCACCAGTTCCCCTTGGGCGTGACCATGAGCCTGGCGCGCCGCCTGCGCCTGCTCGATTGGGCGGCGGCGCGCGACGCCTGGATTGTCGAGGACGATTACGACAGCGAGTTCCGCTATGCCGGCCCGCCGCTGGCCGCCCTCCAGGGTCTGGACGGTGCCGGCCGCGTCATCTATGTCGGCAGCTTCAGCAAGGTGATGTTCCCGGCGCTACGGCTCGGCTATGTCGTGGTGCCGCCCGATCTGGTGGAGCTGGTGCGCGCGGCGCGCCGCCATTTCGACGGCGGGACCAGCGTGGTGCCGCAGGCGGCGCTGCACCGCTTCCTGGCGGACGGCCATTTCGCCTCGCACCTGCGGGCCATGCGCTCCCTCTACGCCGCCAAGCGCTCCGCCATCCTGGAGTCGATCACCGACGCCTTCGCCGGCTTCGCCAGCGCCGAGGCGGGGGAGGCCGGCATGCATGTCCTGCTCCGCCTGCCGCCCGACTGCCCCGACCATCTCCTGGCGGAGCGCGCCGCCCGCATCGGCCTGACCACGCCGCCGCTGTCCAACTATCACCGCTCCGACCCCGGGACCGCTGGCAACGGCCTCCTCCTCGGCTTCGCCGCCCACGACCCGGCGATGCTGGACCGCGCGGTGCGCGATCTGGCGCGGTTGGCGACCGGGTGAGGTCAGCTTTGCGGAAGGTATTGGCTCTCCGGCACGCGGATGTAGCCCTTGATGCTTTCGTCCGGTGTCCGCACACAGATCTGAACATGCGTCTTGGACATGATCATCGACTTCTCGAAGACCGGAGGTTCTTCCTGATAGAGCCCACGAACGGTATTAAACGGCTGCAGAGGCTCCGGCTGACTGGTCGCCCGATGGTCGTGAAGCGCGTTGATTACAGCGCAATCGAGGGCATGGGAGGGTCCCCGTATGGTGCGCCTGTTCTCCGGCAGAGGCGTGCCTGCCATTTCATAGATTCTGACCAAACTATCATAGGCGGGCTTCAGAAGATCGAGCGGTCCGCGCGACATCAGGTCCAGACAATAGCCGAGATGGATGACGGCACCGATGACGAATGCCTCACCTGGACCGTAACGGTCGAGTGCCCATTCGTAGCCCCGCCGCGGGTCGGCTTCCCAGAAATATACCCCCGATCCGAGCCAGTCCCATTTGTTTTGACTGTCCAGCAGATGGGGGACCCTTCCAGCGAGAATATCCTCACCAACTAGCTTTCGGCACCCGTGATAGCCAAGAACGAACGGATTGGAGAGATCGGTCATTGTACAGGATCAGTCCGCGTCGCCCTGCTGGTTTGCAGGGGGAGCGGAGATCCGTTCGATGAACCGGCGGGCAGATTCCGGCGTTTCCAGCGCACGTTCCGTCGCCTGCCGGATCGCCTCCTTCATCGCTTTCAGATCCTCGTCGGTCATCGCTGTGCCTCTATTGAGGGTCGCCATCTCGTTTTCTCCACGCAGGTCGCATCTGAAAACCGACTGGCATCCGGAAACAAGATAACATGGAACTGTTTGGACAAGGAGGAAGAACCGCTAAACCGCCTCCGCCACCCGCTCCACCGACGGCACTTCCCAGGCCGGGTAGCGCAGGCTCAGCTGGTGTGTGCGGTCCTGCATGTCCAGCACCGGGCGCAGCACCGACGGGTCGGCGCGCATGGCGTCCTCGCCGGCCATGTGGACGATGCCCAGGCGGCGGTTGGGCAGGTAATACTCCACCAACTCCCGCCGCTCCGGGTCGAAGCGCCAGGGGCCGATGTAGTTGCACCATTCCGGCAGAAGCTCGACCGGCAGCCCGTCCAGATAGATGGCGCCGGCCATCGCCAGCTGATCCGACGTGAACAGCCGGCCCTTGCGCAGCACCCGCTTCTGCCAGCGCTGGAACGCCTCCCAATGCGGCGCGTCGGACTTCAGCGCATAGGCGCCGGCATTCAAGGTCGGGCGGGTCGCCAGCGCCCGGCATTCCGCCGTGGTCAGTCCGGCGCGGCTGGAGTTCTTGTACAGGATCGACCGCACCCGCGCGAAGGGCCCAAACAGCCAAGCGAGCCGCAGCTCCGTCTCCGAAAAGCGGCCGAACTGGGCGACGATGGCGAAGCGGTTCAGCGCCGCCCCCCGCCGCAGCATCTCCACCGCCTCCCAATCCTGCACCCAGGCGTCGGCGTCGATCCAGATCACCGTGTCGTAGCCGGGGAAATATGTCGGCAGGTGCAGCTTGGCGAGGTTGGCCTTCAAATGGATGCGGTTGCGCAGCTTGTGCGCGGGGATGCTGACCGGCCAGGGCGGCGTCACCACTGCGGCCCCCTGCGCCTTCAACTCCACGATCTGCCCGTCCGTCAGGCCCGCGTCGATCACGCCGATGGGGCAGTCGGCCGCCGGCTTCAACGCCCGCAGCGACGCGATCAGCTCGCGGATCAACGGATGATAGCGGCTGTCGCCGCCGGTGACGACGATGAAGGAGCCCAGCATGATTTACCCGATACGCCATAGGCGTAAAGTTGTGCGTAGAGCCACCCTGCCTGGATAACCCTTCGGCGTCAATCGATGTCCAGTTTGGATTGCTGCGCTTTCGAACGGTTGCCTGGAACCTCCGGCCGGCTCCTTCTGAACGTGGTACGCCCTGGTTCTCGCCGTCCTGCCTATCCGGAAGTCAGGGGTTGTCTGACGGCCCTTCGGGTGAAACCTTCGCCCCTGTGTCTTGTTTCCGTCCCGTGTTCCCGCGACACGTGTTCCGTCAAACGCTTCTCGAAAGTGCTCGACCCATGATCGATCGGCAGGACCGGCTTTGGTACAAGGACGCCGTCATTTACCAATTGCACCTCAAGGCGTTCTTCGACGCCGACAATGATGGCATCGGCGATTTCGCCGGCCTGACCCAGAAGCTGGATTATATCCAGGAACTGGGGGTGACGGCGGTGTGGCTTCTGCCCTTCTATCCATCGCCGCTGCGCGACGACGGCTATGACATCGCCGACTACACCTCGGTCAACCCGACCTACGGGAACCTGGATGACTTCCGCCGCTTCATGGAGGAATGCCACAATCGCGGCTTGCGGGTGATCACGGAGCTGGTCATCAACCACACCTCCGACCAGCATCCCTGGTTCCAGCGCGCGCGGGAGGCGCCTCCCGGCTCCAACCACCGCGACTATTATGTCTGGTCCGACAGCGACCAGAAATACCAGGGCACGCGCATCATCTTCTGCGACACGGAAAAGTCCAACTGGACCTGGGATCCGGTCGCCAACGCCTATTACTGGCACCGTTTCTATTCGCACCAGCCCGACCTGAACTTCGACAATCCGGAGGTTCTGGAGGAAGTGCTGAAGGTGATGCGCTTTTGGCTGGACATGGGTGTGGACGGGCTGCGGCTCGACGCCATCCCCTACCTGAAGGAGCGCGAGGGCACCAACAACGAGAATCTGCCGGAAACCCACGACGTCCTGAAGGCGATCCGCGCCGCTCTCGATGCCGAATATCCCGACCGCATGCTGCTGGCCGAGGCCAACCAGTGGCCGGAGGACGTGTTGCCCTATTTCGGCGATCCGGAGAAGGGCGGCGACGAATGCCACATGTCCTTCCACTTCCCGCTGATGCCGCGCATCTACATGGCGGTGGCGATGGAGGACCGGCATCCCATCGCCGACATCATGCGCCAGACCCCGGACATCCCGGCCGACTGCCAATGGGCCATCTTCCTGCGCAACCACGATGAACTGACGCTGGAGATGGTCACCGACAGTGAGCGCGACTATCTCTGGAACTTCTATGCCGCCGACCGGCGCATGCGGATCAACCTCGGCATCCGCCGCCGCCTCGCCCCGCTGCTGGAAAACGACCGCCGCAAGATCGAGCTGCTGAACAGCTTGCTGATGTCTATGCCCGGCACGCCGGTGCTCTATTACGGCGACGAGATCGGCATGGGCGACAACATCTATCTCGGCGACCGCGACGGCGTGCGCACGCCGATGCAGTGGTCGATCGACCGCAACGGCGGCTTCTCGCGCGCCGACCCGGCGCGGCTCTATCTACCGGCGGTGCTCGACCCGATCTACGGCTTCATGGCCGTCAATGTCGAGGCGCAGGCGCGCAATCCATCCTCGCTGCTGAATTGGATGAAGCGGCTGGTGGCGGTGCGCAAGCAGCGGCAGAGCTTCGGCCGCGGCAGCTTCTCGCTGCTCTATCCCGGCAACCGCAAGGTCCTGGCCTATATCCGCAGCCTGGAGTCGGAAAACGGGTCGGAGATCGCGCTGTGCGTCGCCAACCTGTCGCGCTCGGCCCAGGCGGTGGAACTGGACCTGAAGAACTGGAAGGGCCGGATCCCGGTAGAACTGCTGGGCCGCACCGTCTTCCCGCCGATCGGCGACCTTCCCTATCTGCTGACCCTGCCGGCCTACGGCTTCTACTGGTTCGCCCTGACGGCGGAGGCGGAGCTGCCGACCTGGCACGAGACTCCGCCGGAGCCGGTGCCGGACCTGCTGACCGTCGTCATGCGCGACGGCTGGCACAGCCTGACCAGTGGCAAGGCGGCGGACGAACTGGGCCGCGATATCCTGCAGGCCTTCCTGCCCAAGCAGCGCTGGTTCTCCGCCAAGGACCGCCGCATCACCCGCTCGCACGTCACCATGGCCGCCCAGTTGCCGGGTCCCGGCGACGGTTTCATGCTGGTCAGGACGCAGGTCGGCCTGAGTGGGATCGGAGTGGATGGTGACGCCGCCGACCAGAGCTATTTCCTGCCGCTGGCGATGAGCTGGGAGAGCGGGGCCGGCGGCACCGGCTGGCCGCTGCTGCCCTACACGCTGGGCAAGGTGCGGCGCGGTCCCAGGACCGGCGCCATCTATGACGCGGTGCAGGCCGACGGCTTCGCCCTGGCGCTGATCGAGGCATTGCGCCGCGGCGACACGCTGAAGGCCGCCGCCGGTGACGACGTCGTCCGCTTCACCGCGACCGAGGCGTTGAACGCCATCGAACTGTCGGAAGAGCCCGAGGTGCGGCGTCTGGGCGTGGAGCAGAGCAACACCTCCGTCCTGGTCGACAGCCAGATCGTGCTGAAGGTGCTGCGCCGTCTGGTGGAGGGCGAGCATCCCGAGGTCGAGATGGGCCGCTTCCTGACCGAGGTCGGCTTCGCCAACACCCCCGCCCTGCTGGGCACGGTCGAACAGGTCGCCGCCGACGGCACGCCGACGGCACTGGCGGTGGCCCAGGCCTTCGTCCGCAACCAGGGCGACGGCTGGGCCAGCACGGTGGAGGAGCTGGAACGCCAGCTGGAGGACATCCGTCTGGGGGTCGCCGGCACCACCGAGGACGCCGCCGAATCGGGCGAGCCCTTCGGCATGCATCTGGTGATGATGACCACGTTGGGACAGCGCACCGCCGAACTGCACCGGGCGCTGGCGCAAGGCCCCGGTAAGCAAGGCACCGCCAATCCGGCCTTCGACCCGGAGCCGATTACGCCTGAGGATCTGGCGCGCTGGGCCGATGCCGCCCGCGTCCAGGCGGAGGCCGCCTTCGCCGCCCTGCCGGGCACGCTGGACCGCCTGCCGGCAGACGTGCGGGCCGATACCGAACAGCTTCTGGCCCGCCGGGCGGAGGCGATGGACCGGCTGTCGGCGCTGGCGTCGATGCCGGCCGACGGCGTCAAGACCCGCATCCATGGCGACTATCACCTCGGGCAGGTCGTGCGGGCGCAGAACGACTGGTACATCCTCGACTTCGAAGGGGAGCCGGCCAAGACGCTGGAGGAACGCCGCGCCAAGTCCAGCCCGCTGCGTGACGTGGCCGGCATGCTGCGCTCCTTCAACTATGCCGCTTGGGCGGCGCTGTTCCGGCTGGACAGCGCCGGCGAGGGGTCCAACAGCGGCGACAGCCCGGCACTGGCCGCCGCCCGCGACTGGGAGCGCCGCAGCGTCGAATCCTTCCTCGACGGCTACCGCACGGTGATCGAGGGCTGCCCGGCCTGGCCGTCGGAGGGCGGCACCGCGCGCGGCCTGCTGACCCTGTTCCTGCTGGAAAAGGCATTCTACGAGATCGGCTACGAGGCGGCGAACCGGCCCAACTGGATCGGCATCCCGGTCAAGGGCGTTCTGGGCCTTCTCGACGACGCCAACGAGGCGGGCGCGAAGGAGTAGCCGGACAAATCCGCGGCGGGCATGGTGTGACGAAACCGCCGCGGGTATGTTCACCTCCGGAGAAGGCGTTCCGGCGGGGCATTGCACCATGCAGCGCCTCGTTCGCCGTCATTCCCGCGAAGGCGGGAATCCAGGGCTCCCCAAAACGGGGTTTAGCGCGTAAGCCTGGATCCCCGCCTTCGCGGGGATGACGGCCTTGGGACAGTTATGGTCCATGAAGACGATAGGGCCTCCACGAAGAAGGGCACTTGGCCAATGGCGAGCGACATGACGACGGACACCCGCAAGGACCAGGCGCAGACCGGCGTCTCCGAAAGCCGTAACCCCGGCCCCACCGATCACCGGCCCGATCACCGGATGGAGGCCCTGCGCGCGGCGGCCGACGCCATCGCGCGGGCCGACCATGGCGATCCCTTCGCCGTGCTCGGCATGCAGCAGGAGGGCCCCGGCCGCCCGGTGGAGGTCAGCGCCTTCGTTCCCGGCGCCGAGCGGCTGTGGGTGATCGACAGCGCCACCGGCGAGCCGGCGGGTGAGGCGGAGCGCATTCACCAGGACGGCTTCTTCCTGGCCGTGATGCCCGACCGGACGGAGCGTTTCCGCTATCGCCTGCGCGCGCAATACCCGCTGGCGACCCAGGAGTTCGAGGACGCCTATCGCTTCGGCAACATGCTGGGCGAACTGGACGTCCATCTGCTGGCCGAAGGCACCCACCTGCGGACCTACGAGAAGCTCGGCGCTCATCCGCGCGAGGTCGACGGCGTCGCCGGCGTGTCCTTCGCCGTTTGGGCTCCCAGCGCCCGCAGCGTCAGCGTCGTCGGCGACTTCAACAACTGGGACGGCCGCCGCCTGCCGATGCGCCGACGTGTCGAGGTCGGGGTGTGGGAGATCTTCGTTCCCGGCGCCCGTCCCGGCCAGCGCTACAAGTTCGAGATCCGAGGGCCCAACGGCAACCTGATGCCGGCCAAGGCCGACCCCTACGCCTTCCAGGCGGAAATGCGCCCGGCCACCGCCTCGGTGGTCCACGGCCTGCCGTCCTACGAATGGCGCGACCAGGACTGGCAGAGCCGCAAGCTCGCCACCTCCGACCGCACCGCCCCGATCTCGATCTACGAGGTGCATCTGGGTTCCTGGGCGCGGGTGCCGGAGGAGGACAACCGCTTCCTGACCTATCAGGAACTGGCGGAGCGGCTGATCCCCTACGCCAAGGACATGGGCTTCACCCATATCGAGCTGCTGCCGATCACCGAGCATCCGTTCGACGGTTCCTGGGGCTACCAGCCCATCGGCCTCTATGCGCCGACCGCCCGCCACGGCTCGCCGGAGGACTTCAAGGACTTCGTCAACGCCTGCCACCGCGCCGGGCTGGGCGTGCTGCTGGACTGGGTGCCGGGCCATTTCCCGACCGATCCGCATGGGCTGGGCGATTTCGACGGCACGCATCTCTACGAGCATGCCGACCCGCGCCAGGGCTTCCACCAGGACTGGAACACCCTTATCTACAATTTCGGCCGGACGGAGGTGCAGAACTTCCTGCTGGGCAACGCGCTGTTCTGGCTCGACCAGTACAAGCTGGACGGCCTGCGCGTCGATGCCGTCGCCTCCATGCTCTATCTCGACTACAGCCGCAAGGAAGGAGAGTGGGTCCCCAACAAGTTCGGCGGGCGCGAGAACCTGGAATCCATCGCCTTCCTGAAGCGGATGAACGAGCTGGTCTATGGCCAGCAGCCGGGCGCCATGACGGTGGCGGAGGAATCCACCTCATGGCCGATGGTGTCGAAGCCTACATATCTCGGCGGTCTCGGCTTCGGCTACAAATGGAACATGGGGTGGATGCACGACACGCTGCATTACATGCAGAACGACCCGATCCACCGCCGCTACCATCACCACCAGATGACCTTCGGGCTGATCTATCAGTTCTCCGAGAACTTCGTGCTGCCGCTCAGCCATGACGAGGTGGTGCATGGCAAGGGCTCGCTCATCAACAAGATGCCGGGCGACGACTGGCAGAAATTCGCCAACCTGCGCGCCTATTACGGCTTCATGTTCGCCCATCCCGGCAAGAAGCTGCTGTTCATGGGCGGCGAGTTCGCCCAGTGGAACGAGTGGAGCGAAGCGCGCAGCCTGGACTGGCACCTGCTGGACCAGCCGATGCACCGCGGCATGCGCGACCTCGTGCGCGACCTGAACGGCCTCTACCGCGAGCTGGAGCCGCTGCACAAGACCGACTGCGACCCGTCCGGTTTCGAGTGGATCGAATCGAACGACAACGAGAACTCGGTCTACACCTTCCTGCGCAAGGCCGACGACCCCGAGCACATCGTGATCGCCGTCTGCAACTTCACCCCCGTCCCGCGCCAGGGCTACCGCGTCGGCGTGCCGCTGCCCGGCCGCTATGTCGAGCGGATCAACACCGACGACGGCAAATACGGCGGCAGCGGCGTCGGCAATCCCGGCGGCGGCGTCTATGCCGAGGAGATGCCCTGGCACGGCCGCACCCACTCGCTCGACCTCACCATCCCGCCGCTGTCGACGCTGATTTTGGAGAGGAAGGCGGAGTAGGGGAATAGCCCTCCTTCTGGAAAAGGGAGGCACATGCGGCGTCCTAAGAGCGCCTGGCTCTGTCGAAAGGCTCCTGCGGAAATACCAAGCAGAACAAGGCGGTTGACGTTGTAGACGACGTCTCCGAGCAATGTTTGAGACCGTTGCGTGAGGTCGGTGCGGGCGGATAGGACCACGCCTCACTTCCGCTTCTCAATCGACATGACGGGTTCGACCTTCGAACGCTGCCGGTAAGCACGGTCACCGGCAGCGTTCCCTGAGTCATTGAGCAGGGGGTGCATCTCATGTCGGTATGGAGTGGTTGCGATGACCTTGACACGACAGATGATTTTTCATGATACGATGTGAAATGGTCATCACGCTGTCAGACCGCGAGGCTTTCGAAAGAACAAGACACTCTTAGCACTCCAAATTACTCATGTAGCAAAATTGAAGGCTTCATTGGACTCTATAAATTCCCAGGTTAACTCAAGCACCAACTCATCATTGCATGTTGTATCAAGCTGAAGAAATTCGCAGAATATCGGATGGATGAGGAACTTAACAGTCCTCAGTGCATCTACTCCATAAGACACATTAATATCATCATTTTCTGTAAAATAAAATGAGTGAGAAGATCTGACGCCAAATCTCTTTGTTGTTCTCTCCGTTGACCTTATGCCAATGAATCCAATCTCATAAAGAAAAGAAATTTTGGTCTCTATATCTGTAACTGGTGCTAATCTGTCGTAAAATAGAAAGTCCATTTTCCCTATCAGTTGCGACACATCATCAAAAGATAGCTCCTGACAGGACTTTGTAAAAGCATCGAGAATTTCATGTACATTTATGAGAGACGTTTGGAACTCATTAATAAACTCCGTATTTATTATCTGAATTGTCGTATCTGCGACAATTCTCCTAATGGCTTCATCGTTAATAGGAAGCTTTTTAGCTGACAAGGTATCTATAGTTGTAATTATGTTCCAATAATAGAAAAGTATGTCTCTCGGCCGCCAAAACGTATGTCTCAGCACGTATAAAAATAATGGCATTTTATACTCTCTTCCTCCCACAAATGTTGCGACGTATTGCGGGATGTTCGAATATTTTTGCGCAACAATTTGATCAAGGCGCTCTTTAGGGCTGCCTTTTTTGTCTGCAAAGTAATTAGAAACGTGCTCTAATCTTTTTCTTAATAAGATTGCTAACTCGACCCCAGACCAGTTTAGATTTATATATCTTCCGTGATAGTTGTATGCATCTCTTTCCATTCTCATTATTTCCATAAATCGGTCTTTTGGTATTGTAATACAAAAGTCTATGTTATCGTAAAAGGCGGAGCACTCATGGTTAGACTTCATTCTGCACACGACGTGCAGAAATGATCTAAGCCAGTCTACTTCAAGCATCATTCTCTTTTCATATATGGCTGGTTCCTTTCTTTCCAAGCTGATTGTAGTCCGACGAAACTCATCAAAGATTGTATCGAAACCGTCCATAGAGATCAAAAATTTCTTTTGACAGTATCCAATGATTTGGTTAAATCCTGAAACAACATCATGACCAATGCAGTTATAAAGTATTAAGTCGAGCTGAATACCAGCTGAAATGTCAGTATAAAAATATTGCGGCTCCGGTCTCGCGTTCTTGACCAGTGTGTCAAAGTAATGGGCTATGGATGTCATGCAAAATACATAGAGGGACGCTTTGTCCAAAATATGATTTCTAACTTTTCTTCTCATTATGTTGTCGAGAAAGCTTTCTACAATAGGTATCATAACAGCCTGCTCAGGCTGTAGTGATCTCTTGTTGCTCTCTCGCACAACCACTTCCATACATACGATATAAACAAACATTTCCCAGGCATACTCAAAAAAGTTAACCTGAGTAATTACATGGTTGATGTCGGACTCAAACTTTTTAAAGTCAAACCAAGAAAATATTCTTTCCAATATTATTTTGTCGACATTTATGCTGGCATTTTCTTTGTATATGTCTGTAGAAAGATGTATTGAAGAAGTTACGGTGGACTTCCCGCTTCCTTTTCGGCCGACGAGCAAATATGACAATTGCTTTTTAATTCTACTATAGGCATAAGTCTTAACGAAAATTTGCTCTACTTTATCGTACTTTAGCCATTCATGCTTCTTCCTTACAAATAGTTTTCTAAAAATGCTGTCTCTGTCGTGCTGGAATGGCTTTAGCTGGCTAGCGAGCGTGACGCTTATTGTGGCAAAAATCTGAGATATGAGAGCAGAAAAATCGCGCTCAACGGACTTAGAGTCGGACTCGGAATCGGCATGGCTGTGGCTATGTCCGGGCCACCCGTCTTGAGAGCAGTTTGACGCTGGCGATG